>NZ_FMFG01000017.1:0-49792 GCF_900066275.1 uncultured Faecalibacterium sp.
CCCGCCGCACAGCCCGCCTTTGCAGACATCACCGATGCCGAGCAGGCCAAGGCCGCTCAGTGGTGCGTGGAGCAGGGCGCCATGGATGCCAAGGGCGACTGCTTTGAGCCCGAAGGCTGGACCCCGAAGTTCAAGGTGATCGAAGTGTGGAATAAGGCATTCCCCAAGCAGTAAAACAGCAAACAGCCCCCGGCAGGCGCAAACCTGCCGGGGGCTTTGCTGTGCCTGCGGGCCGGGCAACTGCAACAGAACCGGCACAAATCATGCTTTTCACGCTGCTTTTAGGGCGATTCACGCAGGTTTGCTTCCAAAATCCGGTAAAGTGTGAGATAATCAAAGTACCGTAATGCATACCCCCCCCCGTAATAATTTTCGCAAAGGAGGAACCCCTATGAAACGAAATATTTTGGCCCGGCGGGCAGCTTCCGCTGCGCTGGCAGCGTGCATGATGTTCAGCCTTTCCGCCCCGGCTCTGGCCGCAAGCACCGATGCCCTGCTCCAGCAGAGCACCGCCGCCAAAAGCGCGGTGAGCGTGCTGGACGAAGAGAACGGTATGATGGAAGAAGAACCTGCGTATCAGATGAATCTCAAGGACGGCAGCATCAGAGTCTATATTGGGGAGGATGGCAAACAGTATGCCAAGCAGGGCAATAATGAAGCTCAGCAAAAGGACGATCTGCAGATCACAACGGACGGCGGCCGGACGACCAACACCCTGACCATCGAAGGCGGCACCACTGGTGCAAAAGTCACGCTGTCCAATGTCAATATCGATGCTCCCGGCGCGGCAGTCTCGGTCAGCGGCAATGTGGAGCTGGTTATTACAGGCACCAACATCCTGCGCAGCGGCGAGAACCGCGCCGGTCTGGAAAAGGCAGACGATGACGGGACCCTGACCATCGACGGCACCGGCTCGCTGGAGGCCTACGGCGGTGATTGTGCAGCTGGCATTGGCAGTAGTTATAATAACAACGTCCGTAATATTGTCATCAACGGCGGCACCATCACTGCAGAGTGCACAGGGAGGGATGGTGCCGGCATCGGCGGCGGCCATTCTGGCAAGGCTGAAAATATCAGGATCAATGGCGGCGTGGTGACGGCCACGGGCGGCGAGTGGGGTTACGGTATTGGCAGTGGTTATAATGAATATTCGCTGTTGCCTACGACCATTACCATTACCGGCGGCACCGTGAAGGCCATTGCAGGAAAGCCCGGAGCAGCCATCGGCGCGTTGGCAAGTGCGAATGACCTGACCATGACCGGCGGCAGCCTTACCGTACAGAAATTCAAAGATAGTTGGGGCTGGATCATAAGTCCCAGCAGTACCATCGTTGAGGTGGACAAAAACAGCCTGACCGGTGCTATCACCTATTTGAACCAAGACGGCAAGGTGGAGGATACCGCAAACTGGGATATTACAGTCAATGAGACAGCTGTTAACGGTGTAAACTATAAAGATATCTTAGGTGATGGTGCCCTCTGCTATGACATTGAGAAAAAGACCCTGACGGCAAAAGAGAGGATCAATTATGTGCTGAAGGTCAGAGCGCCGGAGACGGATGTCATTTTGAACGGCGGCATCGGCGCAAGAAGTAGTTTGACGATCGGACAGCAAGGCGATTCGAGTGCTGTAGGTGCACACGATGTGACCGTTACCAGTGACCGGTATGATGCAATTCAGGGCGAGGCTGACATCAACTGCACCGGTAAGGTGAATATCCGCAGCGACAAAAGTATGGCTGTGAACGGAAGCCTGAACATTTATGATTCCAGCGAAGTGACGCTTTCTGCAGGCAGCAACGTTGTGAATGGCAGCGCAAATATCACCAGCAATGGTAACGTGGCCATTTACAGCACCGTTGGCAGAGCGGCGGAAAAACTGACCATCAACAACGCCGAGAATGTCACCATTTCCATCAGAGATGCCGCAGGAGCAGTCTCCGGAGATACCAAGATCACCGCTTCCGGTACTGTGACCCTGAAAAACAACGCACAGGGCGGCCGTGTGGGCACTGTTGCCTTTACACAGGCAGGCGGCAAAAACTACGTCTACTATACCAGCGAAGAGCCGGATGCAAAGCTGATCGACCCGCGCATTCATCCGCTTGCAGAAGCGGCAGGAAGCAGATACCTGCGCATTGAGCCGAGGGAGACTTACAGCATTACCGTGAAAAACGGCACCGCACAGGTGGGCGACGACACCACCGGCCTGACCAGCGCCTTTGAGGGTGAAACGGTCACGGTGAGCGGTAAGAACGAAAACCCGAGTGTTACAAAGTTCGGCGGCTGGAAAGTGATCAGCCCGGAAAGCTTTGAACTGACCGAAGCGCAGAAAAATACCGAAAAAAATATGACCTTCACCATGCCGGCCAGCCCGGTGGAGCTGAAAGCTTCTTATAGCTTCCCGGCACCTGTATTAGATATGCAGGTCACAGTGAAGGACGGCACGATCCGCGTCGGAAAGGGCGAAAGACAGACGGGCACGGTGTTCGTACAGCCGGGCCAGACCGTCACGATCGAAGCCAATGAGCCTGTCAAGGAGAATGAGTCGTTCCATCACTGGAAGGTGGAAAAAGATTCCAGCAAGAATATTGGCATAATTGAGGGTAGTCTGGGCTCCGAAACGGAAAAGGGCACGGAAAAGATCGTCTTTACCATGCCGCAGGACGGCGTGAAGCTGACCGCCGTTTACAGCATCCCCGCTTCCGTGCTGAGGAGTACCGTTACTGTTGAGGGCGGCACGGCAAAGTCCACTCTGGGCGAGGGCAGCGATATCCCCGCAGAGATCGGCACCGAGGTGAAGATCACAGCTACCCCATATGATGCCGAGAAATACCCCGGCATGGAGTTCGTGGAATGGGAGATCGTGTACCCCGAGAACTTCCCGGAGAATGTGCCGGAAAATCTGCAGCTCAAGCTGGACAATGCCAAGAGCGCGACCACTACGTTTAAGATGCCCGTTTACCCGGTCAAACTGATCGCCCACTGGTCGGCAAGCCCGGTGGCCAAGCCTGACCCGGACGAACCTATTGATGAAGACTTCGGCGTAGAACCTGCACCCATGGATACCACGGGCGGTGCAATTGCCGCCGTGGCCGTGGGTGGTGCAGCCATCTGGGGCGGCTACGAGATCGCCACCCGCGTCATCCTGAACGGCCTCCTGCCCGAGGGCGCAGCCATCCCTGCAAACCGCGGCCAGCTGGCACTGCTCATCTGGACTGAGAAGGGCAAGCCCGAACCCGCCGCACAGCCCGCCTTTGCAGACATCACCGATGCCGAGCAGGCCAAGGCCGCTCAGTGGTGCGTGGAGCAGGGTCTGCTGGATGCACGGGAAGGCAAGTTTGAATCGGACGGCTGGATGCCCAAGTTCAAGACCATTGAGATCTGGAACAAGGCGTTCCCCAAAAAGTAACCTCTGAGCGCTTCCTCCGTAAAGCCTCAGAATGACAGATCCCCCCGATACCGGATACCCGGTATCGGGGGGATTTTTTGCGCAGGCACGCGTGGCATTGGCGGTGGCAATCATCTCCGACATTTCAATGATCCAGTGACCTTGCAGTTTGCGCGAAACAAAAATACTCCGGCAACTTTCCAACCAAGAGAAAGTTACCGGAGTATTCCGCTTTACTTATTTGTTTTTACCAGCAGTGCCTGATACGGCTCCAGTTCCACATCCGCCAGCCAGACGGAAGTGCCCTCCGGGGTGTGATACTCGCCGCCCAGAGCGTCCAGACTGGCCCCTGCCGGGTACTCGGTAAAGTTGAACAGCCCCACCAGCGTTTCCTCACCGCGCTTGCGTACCAGCGCCAGCACGCCGGGGTTGTGGCTGTCCCATGTGGTCACCCACGCATCCGGGGCAAAGCAGGGGTCTGCACGCATTTGGCGCAGCTGCTCCATGCCCTGCCACAACTTGTTTTGCAGCGTGCCCTTCCGGGTGCGCTGCTTTGCGTCCTCCCAGTTGAATTTGCTGCGGTGCAGATTGCGGCTGTCCTCCACACGGTCAGGGTCGTTTTTGTAATCCCAGCCATTGAGTTGTGCGATCTCATCGCCGCAGTTCAGCATGGGGAAGCCCTGCAAAAACGCCATAGCAGTGTGCAACAGCAGGTCGCGCTTTACGGCGTAGTCCAGTGCGGTTTTATCGTCCTTTTCCAGTGCCTGTTCGATACCGCACAGGCTTGCGGTGGTGCCGCAGCTCCGGGCATCGCCGGTGGCGGGGTCGTAGTTGTACAGCTCACCCTTTGCCCAGCTGCCGGGGAAATTGCCCTCGTAGAAGTGATACAGATATTCTTTGTGCTTTTGCGGGTCAATGCCAAGCCGTTTCTCCACCGCCTCGTCCAGACCCCAGCCGATATCATCGTGGCAGCGCAGATAGTTCACGAACCAGCAGTTGTCCGGCAGGGCATGGAGGGCATCCAGCTGCGCCTTCAGCAGCCGGGTATCACGGCTGGCAAGGGCACCCCACAGGTTGACCATGGTGGACACGTTGTAGAGCATGTGGCATTCCGGTTTTTCCGGGGTGCCGAAGTAGGCGGCCAGCTCCTTGGGAGCCATGACCACCTCGCCCTTGAGGATGACCGCCGGGCAGACGCATTCCAATACCATGCGCAGCATCCGCACGATGGTGTGCACCTGGGGCAGGTTGCGGCAGGTGGTGCCCAGCTGCTTCCAGATATAAGGCACTGCATCAATGCGGAACACCTCTACGCCCAGATTTGCCAGATGCAGGATGCTCTTGGTCATGTCCACGAACACCGCCGGGTTTGCGTAGTTCAGGTCCCACTGATAATCGTGGAAGGTGGTCAGCACCCACTTGTGCATCTCCTCACACCATGTAAAGTTGCCGGGTGCGGTGTTGGGGAACACCTGAGGCACCGTCTGCTCGTACTGGTCGGGGATGGTGCGGTCCTCGTAGAGGTGGTAATAGGCCTGAAACCACGGGTCTCCTGCCTTTGCCGCCATCGCCCAGCGGTGGGTGCTGGCGGTGTGGTTCATGACAAAATCCAGACACAGGCTGATGCCGGCTTTCCGCAGCTCCCGGGTCAGGTTTTCCAGATCTTTGTTGGTGCCAAGGGCCGGGTCTACGGTGTCGAAATCCTCCACCGCATAGCCGCCATCGTTGTGGGGATGGGGCATCTGCAGCAGGGGCATCAGGTGCAGATAGGTCAGCTTCTGCTCCTTGAGGTAGGGCAGTTTCTTTGCCAATTCTTTCAAATTTCCGGCAAAGAGGTCGGTGTACATGGTCATGCCGAACATATTGCCCCGCTTGTACCACTCCGGGTCGGCAGAGCGTGCCTTGTCCAGTGCTTTCAGCTCGGCGCTGCGGGCGTTGTAGGCTTCTGCCATCTCCCGCTCCAGAACCTCCAGCCCTTCCCGGTTGTGGTACAGTTCCATGAACAGCCATTCCAGCTCGTCCTTGTGCTTGGCAAACCGGGACTCAAATTCCTGTTTTGCTGCCATGGTTCAGCCCTCCACTTCCGCAAGGGTGGGCATGGCGGGGATAGCACCATGTCGGCTGGTGGTGATGCTGGCCGCTTTGTTGGCAAAAGCCAGAATGCCTTCCAGCTTGTCCACCGTCAGGGTGTCCAGCTCCTCCTTGCAGAGCTTGGACAGAGCAGCCCCAAAGAAGGTATCGCCTGCGCCGTTGGTGTCGCCTACCTTGCAGGGAACGCCTGCCACATGGCCGGTTTTCTCCCCAAAGCGGTAGAATACGCCGCTTGCACCCAAGGTGACGAAAATCAGCCGGATGCCGTTCTGTGCCAGTTGTGCCGTGCCGCTTTCACAATCGGTGGTTCCGGTGAGCAGGGGAAGTTCTTCATCGGACACCTTCAGGATATCCACCAGCGGCAGGGGAGCTTTCATCTGTGCAATCGCATCCTCTTTGTTTTTCCAGAGGTTTGCACGGTAATTGGGGTCGTAGGTGATGGTAGCACCCAGCTTTTTGGCGCGGGCGGCAGCATCCAGAGTAGCGGTGCGGGAGGGGTCAGCGGTCAGGCTGACAGAGCCGAAGTGGACGATTTTCGCAGCTTTCAAAGCCTCGTCCGAAATGTCCTCCTTGCACAGCATCACGTCAGCGTTTGCGCTGCGGTAGAAGCTGAAATCCCGCTCGCCGGTGGCATCCACCGAGACCACCGCCATGGTGGTGGGGTGGTCTGCATCCACCGCCATGCCGGAAACGTCTACCTTGTTTTCTGCCAGAACCTCTTTCAGGTAGCGGCCAAAGGCATCCGCACCCACCTTGCCGATAAAGGCGGTCTGTGCGCCCAGTCTGGAAGCAGCCACCGCCAGATTGGCCGGTGCACCGCCGGGGTTTGCGGCAAACTGAGGAATGCCGCGCGCATCCTTGCCGGTCTGGGTCAGGTCGATCAAAACTTCACCAATCGTTAAAATGTCCATGCGTTTTCTCCTTATTTTATAAGCTAAAACCCAACGGTCACCGCTGGAACAGATAATGAATGTAAGCGGCTGCACGCTCCGGGTGCGGTGCATTCTGCACTACCCCAAGATAGACCTTGCCAGAAAAACCTGCCTGCCTGACAAACGGCGTGTCCGAAATATCCAGCACGGTCCCACCGGCGTTCAGACCCGACAGTGCATGGAAAGACGCATCCAGTGTCCGCAGATCGAGAAAATAATCATCTGCCAACAGTCGACCCCGTGCATATTCGTCCATCAGAACAACATCTAACCGCTGGGCACTGACTGCACCCAGCAGCTTCATCTCCGAAGCATATACATACTGCTCCTCTGCGTGTTCGCTTTCGCTGAGCAGCAAGCCGGACAGCAGATCGACCTGCTGCTTTTTGGTCAGACCCTGTGCCTCGGCAAAGCCGGTGGTAAGCTGTTCCGTCAGATCAGACCCGGCAGTGATATTTACCAGACCAAGGTAAAGCACATCCTCTTTTTTCGTCACATGACGGTAGGCTGCATACCCGAGGATATAGACGACGATGAGCACGATCGCAATGGGCAGCTTGTAGTATGCCCAGATGTGCTCCCACTTTTTGCGCCCATGGAGGGAGCGGAGCGTATCCCGGTCAGTTTTTGTCATGGTCGTATTCCTCGTGTACTGCATCAGGGTCTCCACCGATCAGATAGAGGATCCGAAGCATCAGAAAGGAGCAGAGCATGGCGCACAAGCCCATGCCCAGCAGGAATGCGGGCGTGAACACAAACACTATGACGTACCCCATGATGCCATAGATCGCCGCCATCAGCAGGGTGCAAAACAGATACCGGACACCCACGAGAAACGCTGTTTTCAGGATGCCGAAGGTGGTGTTTTCAAACCGTGCCAGCAGAGGAAAGGCATACAGCAGAACGATGCCGTACAGAACTGCCGCACCAATAAGCACTGCAGTGAGCAGTGTCCAGAAAATGTTTTCGCTCCACATTCGGCGCAGCACAAAGCCATCCGCAGCCAGGAAACTGCCGACTGTCAGCAGGATAAGCCAGAGTTTTGTGGCAGGCTTAAAATTTTCCCGGAACGCCTTAAAAAACATCCGGGTCAGACCATCGTCCCGATCTTCCGCCATTTTGAGCGTGACGTAGAACAATGCGGTCGTAGAAGCTCCTATGGTAACGATGGGCAGGCTGCACACGAGCCATAAGATGTTCAGGTAAGCACTGTAAGTCAATTTCGTCAGCACAGCAAACAGCGGCTTGTCCGTATTGCACAGGTCACGCATGGGGGTTCTCCTTTCGCTCAATCTCCTGTGGATTCGCGCAGGATCAGGTTGGTTTCCGTATAGACGGTGCGATAGTTCAGCGATGGCTCTTCGATGCGGGTCATAAGCAGATTGGCAGCGGTGTAGCCCATGATCTGTCCATGGATATGGATCGAAGTCAGATGGGGGGCAAAGTAAGAAGCCTCCTGGCTGTCATCGAAGCCGCAGACCCAGATATCATCGGGAACCGAATACCCCAGTTCATTCAATGCCTTGACCAGATCCATGGCAACAAAGTCATTGGCGCAGACAAAGGCATCCGGCATCGTTTTGAACCGACGTATGGTTTCGTACAGGGATACCGGATAGTTCTGCTGTCCAGATGGCATCGCACAGGTGCTCAGGCCTTCTGTCAGACCAAAGTACTCCACTGCATCCTTATAAGCCATATAACGCTCAAAAAAGGACTGACAGTGGTTTTTATCCCCCGCAAAGCTGATGCGTTTTTTGCCGCGCTGGACCATGTGGGCCACCGCATTCTGGACCTCAATGCGGTTTTCCATATAAAGGCGGTCGGCTTTAAGGGGAGGACGCATATCCATCACAGGGGTGTCTACAAACAGCAGCGGAACATCCAGATCGCACAGCATCTGTGCATAGTCATAGTCGAATACTTCAATGCAGATGATGCCGGCTGTGCGCTGGATGTTGAGAGAAGATGGAAGCTTTTTCTCTTTCAGCTCTATGGGAGAAATGCGATGAATGGTCGTACAGCTATGCAGATGCTCGATTTCCGACTGGAAACGATCCAGCATCATGGAGGAAAAGTGAGAGCTGCTCAAAAACTGGGTCGTCAGCATGGCAATCTCCCGTTTGTCACTCGGCAGAATGGAATGCTCTGCTGCTTTTGCAGCGTCTTCCTGAAACAGCGGCAGATAGGCAAACTGCTTATAGCCCATTTCGGCGGCTTTGCGCAGGATCTTCTCCCGTGTGGCATCTGCCAGCACACCGGTATTGTTGATGGCCTTTGAAACTGTGTTGCGGGAAAGCTGCAGTTCGTTTGCAATATCCTGAATGGTGACTTTGGTTGCCATAAGTCATCCTCTTTCTTTATAAATAGGAGCGGGTGTTCTTTCTTTTATAGATAAAGTCCGGTGACGGATCTTATTCTTTGCGACTCCAGTATAGTGCAAATGCACAAATTAGTCAAATGCAAAAATGCAAATCATCATTTTGCATATTTGCGCACTTTTGGATTTGTGCATCTGTACAAATCCACAATAATTTTTGATGTATACCATGAATTATCGTTGACATTCGCTTGCGCGAGTGGTATAAATAAATCAAAGGATTTTACATTTGCACAATAGAAGTGAAAAACGTAAAATTCAAAGGTGCAAATGTAAAGTGCGAATCAAACGGCAAGCAAATCAAAAAGGAGGAGAATGATTCATGAAAGCAAAGACGGCCTCGCCGGAAACGGCTGTGCTGACAGCAGAACGCAAGCTGCACAACACATGGGTCTACATCAAACGGCATTGGCAGCTTTACCTGTTGTTCCTGCTGCCTGCCGTGGCGCTGACGCTGGTGTTCAAGTACGCTCCCATGGGCGGTGTGCTGATCGCGTTCCAGAAGTACAATCCCTTCAAGGGCATCTGGGGCAGCGAGTGGGTAGGCTTCAAAAACTTTACCCGCTTCATGTCCTCGCCGGACTTCCAGCGCTATCTGATCAACACCCTGAAGCTGAGTGTCTACGGTCTGCTGTGGGGCTTCCCGATCCCCATCCTGCTGGCATTCCTGCTCAACCGTATCGAGAGCAAGAAGATCAAGCAGAAGGTGCAGCTGGTGCTGTATATGCCCAACTTCATCTCGGTCATCGTGCTGTGCGGCATCGTCCGGGTGCTGCTGAGTGTCACTGGTCCGGTGAACGGCCTGCTTCACACCAGCATCAACTTCATGACGCTGCCGGAAGCGTTCCGCCCCATCTACATTATCAGCGGCATCTGGCAGGGTGCCGGCTGGGCATCCATCATGTACACCGCATCCCTTTCTAACGCCAGCAAAGATCTGAAGGAAGCTGCGATGATCGACGGCGCAAACCTGATCCAGCAGATCATGACGGTGGAGTGGCCCGCCATTAAGGATATGGTCGTTATTCAGTTTATCCTGCAGGCAGGCAACATCATGAGCATCGGTTTTGAAAAAGCCTATGCCCTGCAAACGGACCTGAACCTGAACACTGCCGAGATCATTGCAACGTACGTTTATAAAAAGGGCCTGTTGGACGGAGATTACAGCTTTTCCACGGCAGTCGGTCTGTTCAACACCGTTGTCAACGTCATCCTGCTGATCGCAGTGAACAAGATCGTTGCCAAAATGAACGATGGCAAGGGCTTGTAAGGAGGGGTTTACCATGGCAAAACAGAAAAAATCAAAAATGGCCCTCTACACCAGACAAGATAAGATCATCCTGTACTGCGGCTACGCACTTCTGGGCTTGTTCCTGCTGGCGATCATCGTTCCGATGATCTACATCGTCATCGCGTCCTTTATGGACCCGGTCACTCTGCAAAACAAGGGCATCTCCTTTGATTTCAGCAAGTGGAGTCTGGATGCTTACCAGCGTGTCGTTTCGGACAAGCAGATCTGGGTCGGCTTCAGGAACGCGGTGCTTTACTCGATCATCTTCACCATCATCTCGGTAGCTGTGACGATGCTTGCCGCTTATCCCATGTCGCTGCCGGACTTCAAAGGCAAAAAGATCTTCAACACCTTGTTTGTGATCACGATGTTTTTCAGCGGCGGTCTGATCCCCACCTACCTGCTCATCAACAATCTGGGTCTGCTGGATTCCATGTGGGCGGTCATTCTGCCGGGAGCATTCAGCGTGTGGAACATGATCATTGCCCGTACCTATTATCAAGGCGTCCCGCGTGAGCTGCGCGAAGCTGCGGATGTGGATGGAGCCAGCGAGATGCTTTACTTCTTCAAGATCCTGCTGCCCGTCTGTATGCCGGTGGTGGCAGTTCTGGCCCTGTGGCAGTTCGTGGCAATGTGGAACAGCTACTTTGACGCCATGATCTACCTGAACAGCGCATCGAAGCAGCCGCTGCAGCTGGTGCTGCGTTCCATCCTGATCCAGAGCCAGCCGGAATCCGGCATGATCGCAGATATCCAGAGTACTGCCGAACGTGCCAAGATGGCAGAGCTGCTCAAATATGCAACCATTATTATTTCCAGTCTGCCGCTGCTGGTGATGTATCCCTTCTTCCAGAAGTATTTTGATGCCGGCATCATGGCTGGTTCCATTAAGGGCTGAGGATATTCCAGAATTTTATAAGCAGGTACGCTCATCTGTTACACGAAAAAAGAAACATGAAAAAGGAGAAAATACCATGAAAAAGCTGATCTCTCGCCGCAACTTCCTCAAGGTCTGCGCTCTGGCGGGCTCTGCCGCTGCTCTGTCTGCCTGTGGCGGCAAATCCACCGGCAGCGGCGATTCTGCTGCCGCAGCTGTGGACGTGACCGGTGCCGTTACATTTCCGCTGTCCGAAAAGGTCACCTTTACCGGTATGACCAGCTTCCCTGTGGGCAGCGAACCCGAACCGAACAACCGCACCATCTTCAAGCGTCTGGAAGAGCAGACCAATGTGCACATCGACTGGACCGCCATCCAGTCCGACCAGTGGAGCGATAAGATCACCCTGAATATGTCCAACCCCAACACCCTGACGGATTTTGTTTTTACTGCTGATTTTACCGACAGCAATCTGCTGCGCTACGCAGATCAGGGTGTCATCCTCAATCTGGAAGACTACATTGACAACAATATGCCTTATCTCCAGAAGGTCTTTGAGCAGTACCCGGAGTACCGCACCATGTGCACCGACAGCGATGGCCACATCTGGGCACTGCCCTGGATCGAGCAGCTCGGCTCAGAAAAGACCGCCATCCAGACCATTGGCAACATGAGCTTCATCAATACCAAGTGGCTGAACTTCCTCGGTCTGTCGATGCCCACCACAGTGGACGAGTTTGAGCAGGTGCTGATTGCATTCCGTGATAACGCCGCTTCTATCAAGGCAGAGTATGGCATTGACGGCGACATCATCCCCATGTCCTGCATCGTCAACAACGGCGATCAGGACCCCAGCATCCTCATCAATGGCTTTGGCGAAGGCTACGGCGATGCTGACAAGGACCGCCATATTGCCGTTACCAACGACCGGAAAGTCATCTGTGCCGCCACCCAGCAGGGCTACCGTGATGGTCTGGACTGGCTGCACAAGCTGTATGCCGAGAAGCTCATCGACCCGGAGTGCTTCACGCAGGAGTGGTCCACCTATGTTTCCAAGGGCAAGGCTGGCCGCTATGGTGTCTGCTTCAGCTGGGATGTTGCCAACATTGACAACCTGACCGACTGGGAGCCGCTGCCTGCTCTGACCGCCGATACCCGAAATATCACTCCGCAGAACGGTTCTTTCACCAGCGGCTTTGCCCGCGGCAGATGCGTTGTCACCGCAAAGGCGACTAATCCTGCACTGGTTTGCGCATGGCTGGATCAGATGTACGCACCCCTCCAGTCTCCGCAGAACAACTGGGGTACTTACGGCGATGCGGAAGGCTTTAACATCTTTGAACTGTCCACCAACGATAAGGGCGAGCCCATGCTGAAGCACGCTCCTCTGGGCGATGCTTCTCCCGTGGAAGTCCGTGAAGCGCAGTGTGTCAGTGGACCTCTGGCGGTTCTGGATGATTACTATGGTGTATACGTTACCTGCCCGGACGATGCACAGTACCGTCTGGACTGGATCAAGGAGATCTACACCCCGGATATGAACAACGATTATGTCTATCCCAATGTCTTTATGAGCAGCGAGGACACCGAGCAGGTCTCTAACCTGCAGGCAGATCTGCAGACCTACATGAATACGCAGAAGGCCAACTGGATCATGAACGGCACGAAGGATGCAGAGTGGAACGAATATCTGAGCAAGCTGGAAGACTACGGCCTGTCCGACTATCTGGGCATTATGCAGAAATATCTGGATGCTTACTACGCATAAGAATTCTTTCCTTTGGAGGATTCCATGAACGATTTGACTTTACAAAAAGCCCGTGCCTACGAGGCCGAGCACGGCGCTGCCATTTCCCCGGCGGAACGCCCTGCTTACCACATGACTCCCTATGTGGGCTGGCTGAACGACCCCAACGGCTTCTCTTATTATAAAGGGAAGTATCACCAGTTCTATCAGTATAACCCCTACGATGTGCGGTGGGCGCCCATGCACTGGGGTCACGCTGTCAGCACCGACCTGCTGCACTGGGAGTATCTGCCCTGTGCGCTTGCCCCGGATTCCCCGGCAGACAACGGCCCCGGCTGCTTCTCCGGTTCTGCTACCGAGATGGATGACGGCAAGCAGCTGCTGATGTACACCAGCGTGGTGGCAGAAAAGCAGCCCAATGGGGAGATGCGGGATATCCAGACCCAGAGCATCGCCATTGGTGACGGTCTCAACTACGAAAAGCCTGCCTGCAACCCGGTGCTGACCCAGAAAGACCTGCCGGAGGGCTTCAGTAAGTTCGATTTCCGGGACCCCAAGATCTGGCGTGAGGCCGACGGCACCTACTCCGCCGTCACCGTCTGTCTGGCCGAGGACGGCAGCGGCGCAGCAGCACTGTTCCAGAGCAAGGACGGCTTCGACTGGCACTTTGTCACGGTGCTGGAACGCTGCAACAATCAGTACGGCAAAATGTGGGAGTGCCCGGACTTCTTCCCGCTGGACGGCAAGCAGGTCTTGATGCTCGGCCCCATGGAGATGCTGCCCAAGGGCGAGTTCCACAACGGTCACAACGTGATTGCCTTCATCGGCAGTTACGACCAAGCCACCCACACCTTCACCAAGGAAAACGTGCAGCTGATGGACGGCGGCATCGACTTCTACGCCACCCAGACCACCCTTGCCCCGGATGGCCGCCGCATCATGACCGCATGGCTGCAGACATGGTCGGACACCGAGGATAAGCCCAAGGGCTGCAAGTGGTTCGGACAGACCATCTGCCCCCGTGAGCTGCACATCAAGGATGGACGCATTGTTCAGGCCCCGGTGCGGGAGCTGGACGCCGTCCACGGCAAGCGCACCCTGCACGAAAATGTGACGGTGCAAAGCGAAACTTCTCTGGAAGGCATCAAGGGCCGTGTGGCCGACCTGACCGTCACGGTACAGCCCGGCGAATACCGCTCCTTCACCCTGAAGCTGGCTGCTGACGCAGACCATCACACCAGCCTGACCTACGACCCCTACACCTCCGAGCTGACGCTGGATCGCAGCTATGCCGGTTCCCGTGCCGACATTGTTCACCGCCGCAGCTGCAAGGTGCGCAGCCAGAACGGTGCGCTCAAACTCCGCATCCTGCTGGATAAAAACAGCATCGAAGTTTTCGCCAACGACGGTGAGCAGACCATGACCGCATGGATCTACACCCCCCAGTCTGCCGATGGCATCACCTTTGCCGCAGACGGCAAAGCAACTGTTACGGTGGAACAGTTTGAGCTGAATCTGTAACCTGATATTCCTTTCATTTCTCCTTCATTGAATACAGCCCCGCTTTGGCTTCTCCTTCGCCAAAGCGGGGCTGTGTTTGTTATATTAGCTCTTTACAGGTCTACGCCCATCCACCATATGCTCCAACTTTGCGCTAAACGCGAACTTGTCGGGGCAAGGCCCCTCCATCTTGCTGGCGCAAGACCGCTCGGCCGCTTAAAAGCCCCACTGGGGCTTTCATTGCTGCGCAAACGCGGAATTTACTGCTCAATCGGCTTCATCGTGGGGAACAGCAGCACATCGCGGATGGAGGCGCTGTCGGTGAGCAGCATCACCAGACGGTCCACGCCGAAGCCCAGACCGCCCGTGGGGGGCAGGCCGTACTCCAGTGCGTTCACGTAGTCGTAGTCCACCTGTGCCTTGCAGTCGGGCTCGATGGCCTTGCGCTCGGCCACCTGACGCTCAAAGCGGCCCTTCTGGTCGATGGGGTCGTTCAGCTCGCTGAAGGCGTTGCCGTACTCGGTGCAGTCGATGAAATACTCAAAGCGCTCGGTGAAGGCGGGATCGTCCGGCTTGCGCTTTGCCAGCGGGCTGATCTCTACGGGGTAGTCGTAGATGAAGGTGGGCTGGATGAGCTTGTCCTCCACGAAGGCATCAAAGAACTCGGCCAGAATGGAACCCTTGGTGGGCACCTCGGGCAGCTCCACGTGGTGCTCCTTGGCGGCGGCGATGGCATCCTCGTCGGACTTCCAGTCGTTGAAGTCCACGCCGGAATACTTCTTGACCGCTTCCACCATGGTCAGGCGCTCCCAGTGGCCCATGTCGATCTGCTTGCCCTGATAGGGGATGACCATGCTGCCGCAGATCTTCTGGGCAAGGCGCTTGTACAGCTCCTCCACCAGATCCATCATGCCGTGGAAGTCGGTGAAGGCCTGATACAGCTCGATGCTGGTGAACTCCGGGTTGTGCTTGGGGTCCATGCCCTCGTTGCGGAAGATGCGGCCAACCTCATACACGCGGTCCATGCCGCCCACGATCAGGCGCTTGAGGTACAGCTCGGTCTCGATGCGCAGCACCATGTCCATGTTCAGGCTGTTGTGATGGGTGTAGAAGGGGCGGGCAGAGGCACCAATCTCGAAGGGGGTCAGGATGGGGGTGTCCACCTCCAGAAAGCCCTTCTCGTCCAGATAGGAGCGGATCTCCTTCAGGATCTGGCTGCGCTTCACGAAGGTGTCCTTCACCTCGGGGTTTGCAATCAGGTCCACGTAGCGCTGACGGTAACGCATCTCGGTGTCGGTCAGGCCGTGGAACTTCTCGGGCAGGGGACGCAGGCTCTTGGCCAGCAGGGTCAGCTCGGTGGCGCGTACGCTCAGTTCGCCGGTCTTGGTGCGGAACACCTCGCCCTTCACGCCGATGATATCGCCCACGTCCAGCTTCTTGAAGGCGGCGTAAGGCTCTTCGCCCAGCTCATCGCGGCGGACGTACAGCTGAATGTCGCCCTTATCGTCCCGCAGGTGGGCAAAGCTTGCCTTGCCCATTACGCGCTTGGACATCATACGGCCAGCCAGCGCCACGGTCTTGCCGCTGTCGGTCTCGTTGGGCAGGTCGGCAAACTCGGCCTTCAGATCGGCAGAGTAGGCATCCTGCGGGTACTTGGTCAGGGTGAAAGGGTCGTGGCCTGCAGCCTGCAGGTCGGCCAGCTTCTGGCGGCGCACCTGCACCTGCTCGCTCTCGGACAGGCCCTGCGCCGGGTTCTTCTTTTGTTCTTCCATGGTTTCTCCTATTCGTTTGGCCTGCTCAGCCTGCAGCGTGGGTAATGTTCAGCACGGTGTACTCCACGGTGTGGCCGGTGGGCAGCAGCACTTCGGCCTTGTCGCCCACAGCCTTGCCCAGCAGAGCGTGGCCCACGGGGCTTTCGTCGCTGATCTTGCCGTTCAGGGGGTCGGCTTCGGTGCGGCCCACAATGTCGTATTCCTCGTTCTCGTCCTCGCCGGTCATGAGGATGGTGACGTGGGTGCCCACAGAGACATTGTCCACGCTCAGCTCGCTCTCATCAATGATGACGGCGTTCTTGATCATCTGCTCCAGTTCGGTGATGCGGTTCTCCACCAGACCCTGCGTATTCTTGGCCTCGTCGTACTCGCTGTTCTCGGAAAGGTCGCCGTGGCTGCGTGCTTCCTTGATCTCTTCGGCCAGCTCCTTGCGGCGCACCGTTTTGAGGTATTCCAGTTCCTCCTGCATTGCCTTCAGACCGGCAGCGGACATCTTGATCTCTTGTGCCATTTGAGAATCTCTCCTTGTCTATTTGTTTTGCACAGCCGCAAAGCCGCACAAGAATGCCATTTTGACTACATTATTATAATAGCAGGCGGCTGCTTTGTCAACAAAAAAGGCGGCGGTAGGGCAGAAAAATGTGTCGGCTGGAGCAAATAACGGAACAGCCCGCTCTTCAAAAAAGGAGAACGGGCTGTTTTGATTCCATTGGGTGTTACTTGGTAGACGGTTTCATCTGCTGTGCCTTTTTCCACGCGCGAATGGCTTTTACGGTGGAGACCGGCACATGGGGGTCGAATTTGTCCGGATGCTCACTGCTGCGCAGCGTCATCAGCTCGTTTTCAATTGCCCACTGTGCAGCCTGCTGCGCATCGGTGTCGTCGGTGTCGATATCGGTATAAGCGGCTTCGGCAGCAGGAGCAGGCTGTCCGGCATCCTTCCAGAGCACTTCGGCCAGTTCGATGCGAGTTTCCGGGATGGCGGTACCCTTGGGCAGATGATGGATCAGCCACAGCTCGGTGCCCAGCTGATGCAGCCCGCCCACCAGCAGTGCACCGCCAATGATCGTTACCGCAGTGCTGATGGCAGGATCAACAGAGGCGTCGGCAGAGGCGTCGTCGATCGCGGGAGCGCTGGGGCGGTACTGTGCAGTCAGTGTGATGTCCTGAGCGGGCATGCGGAAAGATGTTTCGCTTGCAGTCAGATCAAAGCCTGTGCTGGTCAGAGCAGGCAGAGCACTGGCAGGGGAGACCGCCCACTGTTCAAACTCCAAGCCGTCCTGAGCCGGGGCAGCAGACAGATTAACCTGCCGTCCGTCTTGGATCTGTGTTGTAGAGGGCAGTGCAGTAACGCCGCCGTCGATGGATGCTGTGCCGGATACGACATTCACGAAGTAGCCGGTGCGCTTTTCAAGGTAGCGGTACTCGCTTCCATCCTCATTTTGTTTATAACCAATAATATAGTTGGGGTCTACACTTGTTAACTTCAGATCTTTCTGATAGCTTTCACCGTTGGTGAGCGTAGTAACGGGAAGATTCTCATCGGGTTCAGCAAAACCAACCGATGCCGTTCCCTTATAGTCGTCCGTGATCGTGACCCGCTGATCTATGCCGTGATCTTTTTTGTTCAGATAAATATCATTTACGTTATTTTCAAAAACAACGTTTCCTCCGACATTAACTGCTGTGGGGTTATAGCGCACAATTACACCGTACAGGCTGTCACGAATCGTCCCGCCGGTAATATTGATTGTTTCGCCGCCTTCACCTCCGATTGCGGCTGACTTGGGGGATTTCACAGTCCCGCTCTTAAAATTCAATGTTGTACCTTTACGTGCTATAATTGCAACAAGCGTCTGCGTACCCTCTCCCTCGAACAGAATGCTTTTGCCATTCTGCTCTTCAATGGTCACAACACCGCATGTGCCAAGAACTCGACCGCTTGACATGCTTTTGAACGTTCCGCCATGAATTTCTGCTTCACCGGAACCGTATAAGTTGAGCGTGGATTTGTTCCAAGCCTCAGTGATGAATGTTCCATCATTGATTACGATTTTATTATGGTTTGCCCCATAAATCACATGGTTTGCCTCAGAATAAAAATAACCGTCGTTAATTGTCAAAGTGGAACCGCCAGAGGTGTAAACAACATAGGTATTCGCGGTAGTGTTTGATGTGCAATAGTGACCGCTTCCATTCAATACTGCATTGCCGGCATTATTGATGATTTCCTCATTGCCTTCAAAATTTCCAGATTCAATAATCGCCGTGGCACCTGATTGAATCTGGATCAAGCCTTTGGCTGTCGAGTTGAAATCGATTTTGTAGTCCCCTCCGTTAAAAACAAGCGTGCCTTGCTTTACCTGAATAAAATAAGTAGAGAGTGACTGGATCGTAATGCTGCCTTTGAGATTGAGCGTCACAGTGCTTCCAGGGGCGTCAATCACAAGATGCCCCTGTGCATTTTTGCTGGGCAGCAGATCATAGGTGGCAGTCTCTGTGATTGTGACCCCAGTGTTAGGGGTGAGGTCGAGCTCATTACTGCCCGTCTCCGCCGCAAATGCAGAGACTGCCCCGACAGGCAGAAATGTCAGTGCCATGCTGAATGCCAGCAGCAGGCTGATAAGTCGCGTTTTCATATAAATTCCTCCTTGATACGACTTTTGCGGGTGGATCTTGTCTGCGCGGATCGTGGACAAAAAAGATTCACCAATCTTTATTCTACCCCCCCAACAGAAATCAAGGATTTTAGACAAGATTGGAAGGATGCCTAAAAATGGCAGAGATTTTAGAGGATCTGAGAAAAATAACAACAAAAATCCCCGCCGACAGAGGGAAAGCGGAGCAGGGCATCATGGAGGCCAAGAGCGCAGACACCTTCAAGCCCGAAGGCTGGACACCGAAGTTCAACGTGATCGAAACCTGGAATAGGGCATTCCCCAAGCACTAAACAAAAAGCCCCCGGTATTCGCAGTACCGGGGGCTTTTTGTTGTATTGGGTCGAGAAATATGCTATACTAAAAATAAGGCGCTGATCGTATCGACCGGTGGTCATGCTCTCTTGCCCGAATCGCTGATTCTTCCTGTACATGGAACGAAGCAGGGGGTCCGGGAGGGAACTTTTTTGAAGGAAACCGCCCGGAGCCCTGAAGGCGAAGGGAGGGATGTCGGATGACTCTGTTGGAGACTCTCGCACTGCTCACGTTCATTCTCACACTGCTGGGCCTGATCGTGGATGTGATTCGTCTGACCGTTGAGGTCATGGCAAAAACTTCGCAGAAGAAAGACGATGATAACAAAAAAGATTGACCGCCAACGGTTCCCAGCCACGCGGTCAATCTTGATTGCAGGGTAAGGAGCTGACCATGATAGGACCAGCGCCCCTTCTATTTTTATTATACCGTATCACTGCGCATTGTCAAGCTTTTTGCCCGCAAAAACCCCCGCTGACAGAGGGAAAAGTGTCAACGGGGGTCGGGGTGATGTCGTATTTCGGTGGGAACTCCTTCAGTCAGAACCTGACGATTCTGCCAGCTCCCTCGGCGAGGGGGCTGTCTGCGCAGCAGACTGGGGAAGTTGACGTTTGCCGTTTAATCGTCTGCGCTCTCGTCCAGATTGCCCAGCTTCTTGGCCTGCTCCACAACGGCAGGCACCAGCATCTCGGGCAGAACCTCGTAGCGGGCAAACTCGGTGGTGAACCAGCCGCGGCCCTGCGTGGTCTGCCGGATGAAGGTGGTAAAGTTTGCAAGCTCTGCCAGCGGCACTTCAGCGATGATGGTCTGCAGGCCGTCCTCGTCCGGCTCCATGCCCAGCACGCGGCCGCGGCGCTTGGTCACATCGCCCATGATATCGCCGGTGTTGTCGTTTGGCACATGAGCCTTCAGGGTGTGGATGGGTTCCAGAATGACCGGGCCGGCCTCCGGCATAGCGGCCTTGTAAGCCAGCTTTGCGGCCATAATAAAGGCCATCTCGGAGCTGTCCACCGGGTGGTAGCTGCCGTCCAGCAGGGTGGCTTTCAGGCCCACCACGGGGTAGCCTGCCAGCACGCCCTTTTCGGCGGCAAGGCGCACGCCCTTTTCAACAGCCGGGAAGAAGTTCTTGGGCACGCTGCCGCCGAACACCTTCTCCTCAAACACGACCTGCTCGCTGTCGCAGGGCTCGAAGTTGATGATAACATCACCGAACTGGCCGTGACCGCCGGTCTGCTTCTTATGACGGCCCTGCTTCTGGCAGGCCTTGCGGATGGATTCGCGGTAGGCGATGCGGGGGGCTTCCAGCCCGATCTCCACGCCGAACTTGTTCTTGAGCTTGGCCTTCACCACGTCCAGATGCTGCTCGCCCAGACCGCCGATCACCTGCTGATGGGTCTCGGCATTGTTCTCGTAGCTCAGGGTGGGGTCTTCTTCCATCAGGCGGGCCAGCGCGCTGCTGATCTTGCCCTCGTCGCCCTTCTTGGCCACAGTGACGGCCATGAACAGGCTGGGCTTGGGGAACACGGGGGCGGGCAGCTTGACCACGCGCTCAGCGTCGCACAGGGTGTCGCCGGTCTTGGCGCTCACCAGCTTTGCCACTGCGCCGATGTCACCGGCAATGATGCCGTCGGAGTCCACCTGCTTTTTGCCAATGACGGTGAGGGGCTTGGAGATCTTCTCCACATCGCCGGTGCGGGCGTTGGTGAGGGGTTCGCCTGCAGTCACCTTGCCGCTGACCACGCGCAGGTAGCTCAGCTTGCCCACGAACGGGTCGGCCACGGTCTTGAACACGTAGGCGGCGGTAGGCTCGTCCACGGTGCAGTGCAGTTCCACCGGTTCGCCGGCGGCATCCTCGGCCAGCGTGCTGGCTTCGTGCTCCGGGCTGGGCAGCAGCTTGTGCATGTTGAACAGCAGCATATCCAGTGCCTGCTGGTTCACGGCGCTGCCGCAGAACACGGGGGTGATCAGGCCGTCCTTGACGCCCTTGCGCATGCCTTCCACGATCTCCTCGGTGGTGAAGGCTTCGCCGCCGAAGAACTTTTCCATCAGCTCATCGTCAGTTTCGGCGATGGCTTCGCTCATGGCCTCGATCAGGCCCTGAAAACGGTGGCCGATGTCCGGCAGGTCCACCTGGATCTGCTTGCCGCCCTCGTACTTGAAGGCCTTCTGGCTGAACAGGTTGATGTACACGGGGGTGCCGTCGTCCAGCTTGGCGGGCACCACGCAGGGGCAGACGGTGGAGCCGAACTTGATCTTCATATCCTCAAGGATCTTGAAGTAGTTGGCATTCTCCAGATCGCACTTGGAGACGAACACCATGGTAGCCTTGCCATTCTTGCGGGCCAGCTGGAACGCCTTTTCCGCACCCACAGTCACGCCGCTGCGGCCGGACACCACCACCAGCACGCTCTCGGCTGCGCGGATGCCCTCGTACTCACCGGCCTCGAAGTCGAACAGGCCCGGCGCATCGATCAGGTTGTACTTGATGCCCTCGTACTCCACGGGGACGACCGATGCAGACAGGCTGGCCTTGCGCTTTGCTTCCTCGGGGTCAAAGTCCGAAACAGTAGTGCCGTCCTCAACACGGCCCATACGCTCGGCAGCGCCCGAAAAATAGACCAGCGCCTCGGTGAGCGTGGTCTTGCCGCTGCCGGCATGACCGGCAATCAGGATATTGCGGATGTTGTTGCTTGCGTATTTCATATCGGTTTTTCCCTCATTTCCGCCGCACGGAGCATTCTCTCCGCTTTTGTGGCATATTTTACAAAGATAATACCACACTCAAAATGATTTTTAAATATTTCGTTTGAAAATTCTGACGAATCAAGCGCCAAACTTCGGGGCAAGGTTTTGTGCAAGTTGCACGGCAGTGCCAAAGTTTATTGTAAAATCCACAGCGATACGCTATAATAAAAGGCAGAATACAGGCACAAGGAGCATACCGAAATGAAACGTATGGATTACATCAACTGGGATGAATATTTCATGGGCATTGCGCTGCTCACGGCCATGCGCTCCAAGGACCCCAACAGTCAGGTGGGCGCGTGCATCGTCAGCTCGGAAAACAAAATTCTGTCCTTGGGCTACAACGGTATGCCCATTGGCTGCAGCGACGACGAGATGCCCTGGGAGCGTGAGGGCGCACCGCTGGACACCAAGTATATGTACGTGTGCCACGCCGAGCTGAACGCCATCCTCAACAGCGCCCACAATAATCTGAAAGGTGCGCGGGTGTACGTGACGCTGTTCCCCTGCAACGAGTGCACCAAGGCCATCATCCAGTCGGGCATTGCCGAGGTGGTGTACTACGGCGACAAGTACCACGACAGCGATTCCAGCGTGGCGGCGCGGTTCATGTTCAAAAAGGCCGGCGTGAAGCTGACTGCCTATCAGTCCACCGGACGGAAGGCAGAGCTGGAGCTGTGAACTTTTTTCATAGCATCTTGACTTTTGTGTGGGATTGCATATACTAAGGGTAGGAAGTTGGTTAGAACATTCCATTGTATCCACGCACAAAAAAGAGCCCTCTCAGAGTTGCAGCTCCGAGAGGGTTCTTTTTGTGCTTACTTGCCCTTGCGGTGACTCTCAAGCCACTTGCACAGGAAGTGTGCAGCTACCTGTGCTGCGACAGCCACCAGAAAATTGGTTAGAATGGTGTCCATGATATCCACCCCCTTCTGTTGCCAGAATGGAGAAGGGCAGCACAGCCAGTATAGCATATCCGACAGGGTATTGCAATTTTTACAGGATATCATTATAATAGAACTATATATCGAATAAATATTCAACAATGCTTGCATAGAGAGGGAAATATACAATGAGTCTGAAGAACCGCAGCTTTTTAAAGCTATTGGACTACACCCCTGCCGAGATCGAAGAACTGCTGGACCTTGCCGCAGACCTGAAGGCAAAAAAGAAGGCCGGCATCCGCCACAATGACCAGCTGGCAGGCAAGAACATCGCCCTGATCTTTGAAAAGACCTCCACCCGCACCCGTTGCAGCTTCGAGGTCGCTGCCCACGATCTGGGCATGGAAGTGACCTACCTTGACCCGTCCGGCAGCCAGATCGGCAAGAAGGAGTCCATCGCCGACACTGCCCGTGTGCTGGGCCGCATGTTCGACGGCATCGAGTACCGGGGCTATGGCCAGCAGATCGTGGAAGACCTTGCCTACTACGCCGGTGTGCCGGTGTGGAACGGCCTGACCAACGAGTTCCATCCCACCCAGATCCTGGCTGACTTCCTCACCATCCGGGAGCACTTTGGCCATCTGAAGGGCATCAATTTCGTTTACTTCGGCGATGCCCGCTACAACATGGGCAACAGCCTGATGGTGGGCTGCGCTAAGATGGGCCTGAACTTCACCGCCTGTGCACCCAAGAAGTACCAGCCGGACGCTGCCCTCGTGGCCGAGTGCCAGAAGATCGCTGCCGAGACCGGTGCCACCCTCACCTTTGAGGAGGATTCCGCCAAGGCCGCCAAGGGTGCCGACGTGCTGTACACCGATGTGTGGGTGTCCATGGGTGAGCCGGTGGAGGTGTGGGCTGAGCGCATCAACGACCTTGCCGCCTACCAGATCAACCAGCAGCTGATGGACATTGCAGGCCCGCACGCTGTGTTCATGCACTGCCTGCCCGCCTTCCACGACCACAAGACCACCGTGGGCAAGGAGATGGGCGAGCGCTTTGGCCGCGATGCCATGGAAGTGACCGATGAAGTGTTTGAAGGCCCCCAGAGCATCGTGTTCGACGAAGCCGAGAACCGGATGCACACCATCAAGGCCGTGATGGCTGCGACCCTTGGCTATGTAAAATAACGGATCACAAATAAAAAAGGGAGGCTGCGTTAGGGGTGTCCAGTTAAGAAAACATTCTAAGGCGAGAGAGAAACGGTATAGCTTCGGCTATGCCGTTTCTTTCATTTTTGCCTGCTATCAAATACTTTGGACATTTCCAAAATCCCGATACCTTTGTAGTAGATATCTACCTCTTGCCTGCGGTTGATTTTGCTATGGGGATCGGTCGCCGCGTGAATGACGATCTTCTCAACGAACTCATGCAGGATACGGGGTGTCAGCTCCGGGATATCGGTGTACTGGCGGACAACGGACAGAAACCTATCAACATTGGCACTTTTGCTTTCTGCTTCTTCGATTTCCTCACGGAGCATTGCAGCCTGTGCCTGCAAGCCAGCCTGTTCCGCTTCATAGTCGGTGGACAGCTTGTGAAAACGCTCGTCTGTCAGCTTTCCGCTGATGTTGTCCTCATACAGCCGCTTGAAGATCATATCCAGTTCCGTGATACGCTTCTTACTTTCAGACAGTAGCCTGCGCTTTTTGGCAAGACCTTTATTGCGCTCCTTTACATCCATATCCATGACCATTTGAACGAAGCGGTTTTCATGGCTTCTTGCGAAGGACACAATCTCCCGCAGATTTTGAAGGATCAGTTCCTCCAGGATAACCGTTCGGATGGAGTGTGGTGTGTTGCATACCTGCTTTCCCTTACGGTAACCAGAGCAGATATAATATTCTTGATCCTTTCGGAAACCGGTCGCTCTGCACTGGTACAGGATCGAGCCACAATCGGCACAGTACATCATGCCGGAGAACATCCCCATTTCGCCCATCTTTGTCGGACGGCGCCGTGACTGCCGCGCCTGCTTTACAGCCTCGGCAATGGCTTCTGTCCAGATAGGTTCATGGGTATTTTCAAAGATGACCCATTCACTTTCGGGATTTTTAATTTTCTTTTTGCTCTTGTAGGACTTCTTTGTGGTCTTGAAGTTCACCGTATGCCCCAGGTACTCACGCCAGCGATCCATAATTCCCGCTATCGTGGTATTGTCCCAGCCATAGGGATCACCCTGCTTTTTTACATTACAAGGGATGCCTTTGCTTTCGTAGTAAGCGGCAGGAGTGAGGATTTTCCGCTCCCGCAGCTTTCGTGCTATCTGGGACGGTCCAAACCCATCCATAACATACAGCCCGATTTCATAGACCACATCGGCAGCCTCACGGTCAGGTATCCAATGTTTGCTGTCCTCCGGGTCCTTCATATACCCGTAGGGGGCACTGGTCGTCAAATGTTCCCCAGCGTTTCCCTTGACCTTCATAACGGCACGGATTTTCTTGCTGGTGTCTTTTGCATACCACTCATTGATGATATTGCGGAAGGGAGTAAACTCATTATCGCCCTGGGTGCTGTCCACCCCATCATTTACGGCGATAAAGTGAACATCATGTTCGGGGAACATGATCTCGGTATACATACCCACCTGCAGATAATCACGGCCAAAACGGGACATATCTTTGATGATGACCCGTTTGACGATCCCTGCCTCCACATCGGCGATCATCTCCTGGAAACCAGGTCGATTGAAGGTTGTTCCTGAAATGCCGTCGTCAATGTAAAAGCGGAAGTTGGTGTACCCGTGTTCAAGAGCGTACTTCTGTAAAATTTTCTTTTGGTTGATGATACTGTTGCTGTCACCCTGCAATTCATCGTCACGCGATAAACGGCAGTACAAAGCGGTAATAGCTTCGACGCTCATAGCGGTGTAAGGGAATTGAAGTGCGGCAGCGGTGTTTGACTGATGAAACATAATAACCTCCAATCTGGCAGTCAAACACGGTATGAAGTTCTATCTTCATTCTACCGCGTTTTGTTGGTTTTGTCTGCCTATGGAGGTCAAATTGCAGCAGCTTTTTTTCGGACATCATCCTTGATAAGCCGCTCTATTTTAGAAACCACACCGTCTTTTGTTTGTTCCAGGAAGAACGAATTGACGGTGAAGGTTGTATTTCCAATTTTCTTTTCGCTCCGTACTGGCGGGGCGAATTTGTTTTCAAAGTTTCTATCTTCTTGCATAGATTGACCCCTTTCATTGTTTGCAAGTTGATAAGCAATAAAAGAGGCAAAACGGACGGCTGCTGGCACAGCTCCACGGGAGTCTAACCCCGGCCCATGCTGATGGGTGCGGCGCACAATGCTTTGCGGGCGTTCAATGCGCGAGTATCTTTGACCCTGCCCGTGTGTCATCGCCCGCAAGCCGCCACGCTTGCTTTGCGGTCTGGTGCTGTTCGCTCGCCCGTTACAGTGGTCCCGTCCTGCGGACTTGAAACGAGGTCATGGCGCGCCGGCCGTATGGCTCGGCACAAACAGGAATGTATCCGTTTGCCTTATACTGCGGCGCTGGCCTCCCAACGGGCTTTCTTTGTCAAGGTGCTGCCTTCGGCCACGAAAGAGAGAAACAGGGAAAGGGTAAGCTGTTTCTGCTTTCAGACCGGGCTTGTCAGTTCATGCTGACAATGGAATGAATGAGCTTGATCTCTAATCGGCGCTTCATGTACTCGTCCACCCGAACATGGGGTTGGCCGTCAGGATCGTAAAGCGTCCGGGTGCAGAGCTTATTGATATAGCCCTCATAATACCGGAGTACCTGATCCACAGCCTGAGAGTCCCCGTCACGGGCGGCGTCGATTACCGAAAGAGGAAGAAGCTCTTTGCCCTTGTAAGTGGGTTTCTTCATACCTTCAACCTCCCTTCGGCATGAGTGCGGCCAACTTGATCCGCAGCTCGGTCAATGATTTTGCCCTTCGCCGCTGAACGGCGCTGCGAGACATTCCAACAAGGCGGCCAACCTCCTGATCCGGCAGGTCCAGAACAAAATGCAGGATCAAAATACTCTGCTCCTGAACAGACAAACCGGCGAAGGCATCAGCCACAAGCTCGTTTTCGATATGCAGGTCATACCCGTGGGACGAGAATGTAAATCTGTCACTGGGGTAGTGATCTATAACGCAGAGCTTGTCCATCTCCATTTGCGGAAGGTCGCTGAATGACAGTTCCCTGTCACGGCGCCTCTGCATTTCCCGGAGGTAGTCAATCGCCTCATGGTACAGTACCAGCTTGCAGTAAGCATCGAACTGGCACCGCTCGCCATAGTCATTGCGGGGGATCATATCCATCTTTTCACCCCCTTTCCTGGGGGAATGAGGTGGGTTTCTCCCTTTCCGCTAACAAGGCGAACGCGAAGCCGCTCGCTACCCGCTAAAAGCCTCCTTTTTGAAAATTTCTCAAAAATTTTTTTCGAGGTGGGCTTGTCCTCGGAAAACAGCAAAAAGCGCCCAGCAAGTCGCAACGAACCTGCTGGGCGCAGAAGTGTTTTATAAAGAAGATTGCTTACATGGTATAGTTCATACTCGAAGCCGGACTGCTCCGATGGAGGGGCTACGCTTTTTTTAGCTGGTGCAGATCATGGATACTGCGAAAAAGAGAAAAGGACACGGCAAAATAACCTCCCATCGGCTACCGTGTCCCTGCAAGTCGTCATTGGTTTGTGTAAACGCAAAGAAACGGCGGCTCTGAAATTGTCCTTCAAAACCGCCGATTGAGTTTAAACCTTAAAATAGCGCACGAAATTATCTGCCCCAGTCAACGGTTTTTTTCTTTCCCCGGACGGGGCAGATAACTTATTATGCAGAGCGGAACCGATGTGCGCTAATCGGTTCCTTGTACTTTCTCCTTCAGCTTTCGGAAAGATGTATCACTGATGGCGTGTTCGATCCGGCAAGCCTCCTGTTCTGCCGTTTCAAGATCAACGCCAGCGGCCACAAGCTGCTCCATAAAAAATCGGTGCCGCTCATAGATTTTCTCGGCAACCTCCTGACCTATGGCGGTCAGATGGAGAAATCCATCGTCATCCACGATCAGAAAACCACCGTTCTTCAAACCGCCCACCGCATGGCTGATGCTCGGTTTGCTAAAGCCCATGTGCCGGGCAAGATCAACGGAGCGAACCATGCCCTGTTTCCTTTGAAGAACCAACACGGCCTCTAAGTAATCCTCGCCTGACGCATATAGTTTCATTGCCTCCTCCTTCCCACGGCTATTTTAGTTTCCATCCAATCGCTTTCTTGCGAATACCAATGAAATCTGCATAAATACCAGGCTGCCTTATCAAATCCTCGTGTTTGCCTGTCTGAACAATGTGACCACCAGACAACACGAAAATTTGATCTGCGTTTCTGACTGTTTTTAGCCGATGAGCTATCATAATAACCGTTTTATTCTTTGTCAGTTCTGCAATAGCACCCATCAGAAGATTTTCATTTTCTGGATCGACGCTTGATGTAGCTTCGTCTAAAATGATGATAGGAGCGTCTTTCAGGATTGCTCTGGCAATCGAAATCCGTTGCTTTTCACCGCCGGACAATGTAGCGCCTCCCTCTCCAATTACGGTGCCATAACCATCTGGCAGGCTCATAATAAACTCATGGCAGCAAGCCTTTTGAGCTGCTTTTACAACTTCTTCATGGGAAGCCGCTGGATTGCCGAATTTGATATTATTTTCTATGGTATCAGCGAAAAGATATACCTTTTGGAATACTTCGCTAATATTGGTAAGCAGACTGTCCAGTGTGTAATCCCGCACATCTACACCGCCGATTGTAATTTTTCCTCCGTCAACATCCCAAAACCGGGCGATCAGGTTACAAAGCGTACTTTTTCCGGCACCGGACGGACCGACGATAGCCGTTACGGTTCTTTCGGGTATAGTCAGGCTCACATGATCCAGAACCTGGTGTTCGCCATAAGAAAAAGAAACATCATCAAAAACAATATTGTAATTTTCAGGCTTTACGGGTTTACCATGTTCGTCCATGACGGGAGTTTTGTCAATTTCGTTTACTTTGTCAATCGAAACATCCAGTAATCGCAGGAGCGCAGAAGTATTTCCGGCTGACTGAAGCTGACCAAAGAGCATAAAGGATGCTACTGTCATCAGCAGACAAATGGAAAGCGCCATTGTTCCATTCAGATAAAAGTACAGTCCCTCCACTATAACAAGAATACTTGTTCCGTAGAGAATAATCTGTTGCAGCATATTGTAAGGGACGAATGTGCGCTCCAATTTCAGGTTTTTATCCTTGCTGTCCAAGATTGCCTGTTTCATCTTGCTATTGGAACTATGACTGAGATTAAAGGATTTTACAATCAGCATTCCTTGAACATATTCCAACACATTAGAAACGAGAGTCTCCTGGGCTTGCTGTCTTTGCGGAGAAACCGTTTCCGATTTTTTCTGTAACCGGCTGATGCACCATGTAAAAAGCAGAATCCCGCACAAAATCGTCAGTCCGATCCGCCAGTCGATACAGAGCATAACGATAGTAATAATCGCTGCATGGATATATCCGCCTAATATGTTAGTCAACACCATAGAAGCATTATTTTCAATATCGCCCATAGTAGTGGTGACAACAGAAGTCAGATTCCCTAAATTATGATCGCTAAAATACCCCATCGGCATATATTTCATGCGATCTCCAATATGAATCCGCTTCTCCGCGCACATAAAATATCCAATTTGCACCTTGCCAAAATCTGAAATATAGCTGCAACAAATTTTAAGCATCATACTCGTCAAAGTGATTCCAAATATCATCCAGATCATAGAAGTAGTAAAACCGTCTATTAAACCCGAAAACACCAGGACTAATGCTCCAAAAGACATCATATCAAAAAGGGAGTGCAGGACGGAAAACAGGATGGTTTTTTTCATTGTCCCCTGCATTTTTCCTGAAAACTGATAAATTTTGCTTAACGTATCTATCATCGTTCACACCTCCTATGCCACATCTTTTGTATCCATGTGCGCTTTCCACATTTCCTGATAGAGCATACAGGAAGTCAGCAGGTTTTCATGTGTTCCCTCGCCTATAATCTGCCCGTCTTTCACGACAACAATTTTATCTGCGTCGGTAATCGTCGAAAGACGGTGGGCAATCATCAGAACGGTTTTTCCGGCAATTACTTTCGCCATTGCCTCCTGGATTAACGCTTCATTCTCAGCGTCAATGTAGGCAGTTGCCTCGTCAAGAATAACAATCGGCGCATTTTTCAATACAGCGCGGGCAATCGCAATCCTCTGGCGTTCGCCGCCTGACAAATGACCTCCGGCACCGCCGACAACTGTCTGGAATCCATTCTCCAGATTCAGAATGAAATCGTAACAGCCGCAATCTCTGGCGGCCTGATATACTTCTTCATCCGTTGCGGATGGTTTTCCCATACGGATATTTTCTAAAACAGTTTCGTCAAAAAGATAGTTGTCCTGTGAAATATAAGCGATGTTATCCATAAGCTGTGACAACGGAATTTTGCGAATATCTATTCCATCTAACTTGACAGTTCCGTTTGTTACGTCCCAAAATCCCGCAATCAGCTTCGTAATGGTAGACTTGCCGCCGCCACTGGGGCCGACAAAAGCGGTAATGCTGTTTTCTGGAATAGAAAGGTTGATATTTTTTAGCAACGGCTTTTCGCTTTCATACGAAAAGCTGACGTTTTCTAACACAATATTGGAAGAATGAATAGACACCGGCGTTTCCGGGCGATCCAGTTCTTTTTCATCCAATACGGCGCACAATTCCCCGACTACTGATTTCATTTGAGAAATGCTGTCCGTAAAGTTCATGGCATTTAAAATTGGTGTGATAATACCCAATGACAGCACGATACAGGTAACAAATGCCGGAACGCTCAGGCTCCCGTTCCGGTACAGGACACAGCCAATAGGAAGAACACACACTAACACACTGGGCCAGATTGTAACAAGCATGGATTTGTAAAGCTGCACGCTTTTCATCCAGTTCACAGCATAGGACGCATTATCTTCAACGGCATCTGAATATTTCTGGTAAGAATTAGCAGACTGATTAAACGCCTTAATGACTTCTATCCCGCCGATATACTCAACCACAGTGCTGGTCATTTTACGCACGCGCATAATAAGACCCTGGAATTTTTCTTCATATCCATTTGCCATTCCCTTATAGCACAACATACCAATCGGCAGGGTAATCAATGCAGCCAGCGCCATTCTCCAATCCAAAAACAGTAGGTAAATCAGAATACAAATTGGAATACAGAGATTCGCTGTCAGCTCCGGTACTAAATGCGCAAGGGTCGTTTCCATTCCCTCCACACGATCTACCAAGACATTTTTTAATTCTCCCGATGGGGTGTTAATCATATAGCCCATCGGAACCCTGGTAAGTTTATCTGCTAGTTTCAGGCGGATTTCCGCCAGAGTTGCGAAAGTGGCCGTATGGGAAACTAAAGTAGATAAATTTGCAAAGCATACTTTTCCAAGGAAACCAATTCCCGCAATTAGACACCACTCCATATAGACGGCCACAGATGTCTCTCCATCCATCAAGAGAATCACAATTTTTGAAACTGCAAAAAACGGCAACAATCCGGCGGCAACACCCAGGATTGCCAGAATCACTGAAAGAACATATTCACCCTTATATGGAGCGGCAAGTTCCATCAGTCTGGACATGGGATTATCTTTCTTGTCCATTTCACATACGCTCCTTTTCATAAAAATAGAGGTTGGTTAAACAATTCTAACCAACCTCTATTATAGTCGTTCGGCTATTTTTCGCCACTCTGATAGGGCTTTAAACCCTCCATTTAGACATTGGATTATATTTATTCCGCAGGCTGTACGTTATCGATCTCAAAGAACTGTGGCACGCTGGAGAAAGTATATCCGGCGATTTTGGAGGAATTATATACAACCAGATCCTTAGAATAGGAGATCGGAAGGTCAATCACATTGTCGTTGGAAACATTCAGTGCAGTAGCAATCGCACTCTGAACCACTTCGGGATCAGCAGAGGTGGAGAACGCATTTACCGCATCCGAATAGCTCTGGAAATCCTCAAGTGCCTGCAAGGAAATAGCATGAGGATCAGCACCGAGGGATTCCTGCAGGAACTTGTGCGGTTCAGTATAAGACCCTTCTGTATTCCATGTTGTAATGTCATAATTTCCTGCAACGCCTTCGGTCCACCAGGTCATCTGATCCTGGCCGGTAGTGGTTACGTCAATACCAACCTCTGCAAGCTGGGTCTTAATTGCAAGAGCCATGTCCTGTGCAAGAGAAAGATCAGTCCAATAGGTGTAATTCAGGGAAAGCTGCTGTCCATCTTTTTCACGGATACCAGTGCTTTCATTCATCACCCATCCAGCTTCATCCAGAAGTGCATTTGCTTTATCCAGATCATAGCTCCATGTGCTGTTATAAGTAATGTCTGTGTAGGGCGCTCCGGGTGCAAACAGGCTGGTGGCCGGAGTTTCGTATCCATAGGTCAGGCCCTTGGTGATTTCTTCCTTATTGACAGCGTATGCAATCGCCTGGCGAACCTTAAGATCGCTCAAAATTTCGCTGGACGCATTCAGAACCAGGTTCCGGGTCAGGGTATTTCCATCATTGATTGCGCCCTCGATCCCATCCAGAGAAAGAGCCTGATTATAGTCATCATAGCTGAGAAGGTCAGCACCGTAAATCAGGTCAACCTCACCAGTCTGTAATGCCTGAAGTCTGGAAGATGCCTCCGGGATATACTTTATGACAACTTCATCATAGTAAGGAGCTTCGCCCCAATAGTTTTCATTTCTGACAAAACGGGTGCAGTCACCGGAAATCATTTCTTCGCGGATGTATGGACCAGTGCCGACAACATCTGTGAATGTCTGGAAGTTTTCAGCTTCAAACACATTCGGGGACATCATACCAGCAACATTCTGGAAGCAGAAGTCATTGATATAAGAGAAGCAAGGGGCAGCATAATGAACAGCCACCGTGTACTCGTCAACAACCTCTACGCTTTCAATGTTGTAAATGCCCTTGATACCGCTAAAATTAGGGTTGGAACGGTCAAAGTCCAGAATTTCCTTTACGCTTTCCGCATTAAAAGCGGCTCCATCTGTAAAAGCAACATCCTGACGGAGCTTAAAGGTAAGGACAGTATTTGTCTCATCCCATCCCCATTCCTCGGCCAGTTCGGGAACAATTTCCCCGTCCTCATAGGCGACTAAAGTCTCATAGACCAGGCCACAGGCAATATTGTTTTCCTTGTTCATGGTCAGTGTCGTAAGGCTGTCCAATTCCTTAGCCGTGACGATCGTCAGTACCTTCGCTTCGTTTTCACCGCCAGTCTGCGTCTGATCGGAGGTATCATTCTGACCACAGCCGACCATAGACAGAAGCATACTCACGCCCAATGCAGCGGCGAGAAGTTTCTTGTAAATCTGTTTCATGTTATCCTTGTCCTTTCTGGTTTGATAATTGATCTATTAGATAGCCTTGCTCGGCGATCCGTCCCTCCCGCATGATGATAATCCGATTTGCAATACGCATTGCGTCCTTTCTGCTATGCGTAATGAAAATGCAGGAGCTGCCGGATAGCTTCACAAAGTTCTCTACTAAAGTAAGTACGGCATCCGCCGAAATCAGGTCAAGCCCGCTGGTCACTTCATCCATGATTAAGTAATCTGGTTCCACGGCAATCGCCCGAAGCAAAGAGAGACGCCTCTGTTCGCCGCCCGAAAGCTGACGGACAGGAGTTTCCAAAAGCCTATAATCCATGTGTACGGCATCCATCAAATCTAAAATATGTTTTTTTCTCTCAGCTCTTTTCTTATCAGTTAAGTTCACCAGTGCTTCTTCCACATTTGCGTATGCGGACCTGGCAGGATTTAAAGTGCCGGAAGAATCCTGAAAGACCGCCTGTATTTTTTTACGATGCTGTTTCCATGTTCGATAATTCCAACAGGTTATATCTTCACCATCCAGTAATATCTTTCCCGAAGTGGGTTTCTCAAGTCCAATCAGAAGTCTTGCGAGCGTACTCTTTCCTGATCCGCTTTCTCCCTCAATAGCAATATTTTCGCCCTTGCTAAGACGGAGATTGATGCCCGAAAGTGCATTGAAATCTCCCTGATTCGCATTATGATATACCTGATTTACATTCTGGATTACAATTTCTCCCATTTCCATTCACCCCGACTTTCCCTATGGCTCAACGCGGAAAATTGTTTCATCCAGTCTGTCTGCGGACTTGACAAGAGTTTATCCATCGTTCCATGCTCAATAATTTTTCCGGCTCCCAGAACATAAACGTTCTGACATAAGTTTTTAAGTGCGGCCACATCATGGGATACAAATAATATGCCTTTGTCCTTCATTTGCTCCTGCATGATGAGAAGCAATAAATCCCTGTTTTCTTCATCCAATGCAGCGGTTGGTTCATCGGCTAAAACATAATCCGGCGACATTCCCAATAAGATTGCCGCAGCTACTCGTTGTAGCATTCCGCCTGATAGTTCAGACGGATACGCCCCCAAAATCCGATCCGTGTCTTTTAGATTCACGGAAACCAGTTTCTCTTTCGCCAGGTCAGTTGCTTCACTTGTATTCAAATGCAAACGATTGACAAAGGTTTCCCGCATCTGATAACCGATTTTTAATCGGCTGTCAAAAGCCGTCATAGGGTTCTGGGGGATAAATCCAAGCTTTTTCCCACAAAGCTCACGATGTGACTTGCGGGAAAGATGTGATAAATCTATATCGTCCAACAAAATCTTCCCGGCATCAATATGACAGCTTGTATGAAGCATTCCCAAAATGCTCCGCAGCAAAGTTGTTTTTCCAGAGCCGCTTTTACCTGTAAGTCCAATCACACGGCCTGCAGGAATTTCCATAGATATGTCTTTCAGAAGGTAGCGGCCTGACCGTTCCTTGACATCTAACTGTTCAATTTTTAACATCACTCTGCCTCCTTCGTTGTCAACTGCCTGCCAATGACGTTAAAGCAGAGTGTCGATAAAATTACTGCCCCTATTGGATAGAGAATCATGGTCGGGTGAAGAACCAAAGCACCCCTTGCGTCTAAAATCATACTTCCCCAATCTACTACATTATCACCAAGCCCTAATCCAATAAAGGAAAATCCGGTAATAGCCAGAATCATATCCGCACAGGAAAGGCACAGAAAGCGAATCATTTCGGCAATCAAATTCGGGAAAATATGAATCAGCATGATTCTGAGCTTTGAAGCGCCGGAAGCGATTGCACACATGACATAGGCTTTTCCCATTTCCATGTCGGTACGGGTACGAACCAGTTTTATGTATCTCAAAATGTAAGACACAGTGAGCGCGACAAGAGTAGTTTTCGCTCCGCTGCCCCAGGCTCCAATAAACACAATCAAATACGCAATCGGAGGAATAGCCGTGACAGCGTTAATCAGTCCATCTATCAGCGCATTTTCTTTCATAACGGCCCGGCTCGTCACCATTCCAATGACAGTACCAATCAGAAAAACAATAAGAGAGCCGCCTAATACAATCCCCAGCGTTGTCCATCCGCCATAAAGAATCCGCGACAGAATGCAGCGGCCTAACGCATCCGTACCAAACGGATATTCTGCACTGGGATCAGCATATCTCGCCAACAGATTTGATTTCATCGGATCGTTGGGAGCAAATAAAAATCCGATGAAAAAGAAAATAATCACAAGTGTCGGAATAAGGAGCGCAAACCGTTTCCGAAAACGCTTAGCGTTCATTTATGCCACCCCCTTTTTACGCCCGATTGCCCACTGCACCAAGTCAGCGGCAATGTTGCAAAGAGCAATCGCCAGCGCCAGAAAAAACACCTCGGCGTGTATCATGGGAGTATCGCGATCAAGCACATGGTTTACAATCAGATAACCAAATCCCGGAATTGAAAAAATGGATTCAATCACCGTTGCGTTAGCCAGTGCCAAACCAATGCTTTGTAAAAAGTTTGGAACTAAACCCATCGCTGCCCGCGGAAAAAAATGGCACAGCAAAAGCCTTTTTTCCGAAAGCCCACGGCAACGGGCATAAAATGCGTAATCCTCGTTGCTTTCATGCTCCAGAGCATCCATCAGAAGCGGCGTATAGAAAGAAGCCCCGAATACGCCAATGCAGATTGCCGGAGATATGTAGCTGAGTAGGGTTGTATTTCCTGCCACAGAAATTAAGGACTTTTGAACAGCAAAATAATCCAGATAAACGGTTGCCAAATAGAAAGAGGGTATGGACACACCCAAAATGCACAAAAGCCTGACTGCCTTTTTCGGAAGTTTCCACGGAAGTAAAAAGGCAATACAACTAACGATTACAATGAAAACAACCTGAAAGATAGATGCCAGAGCTACAATTCCAAGCGTTTTCGGAAAGGCTGTGGCAATATCCGTCCAAACATCATGTCCATTTGCCAAAGAAACGCTTAAATCAAAATGCAGTAAGTCCCATACCCAACGGCCATACTGGACAAGCAATGGTTTATCAAAACCTAACTGAATCCGAATTTTTTCAATCTGCTCCGCTGTGGGGTTTCCGATCATCCTCTTTGCATAAGCTGTGGCCGGATCAACGGATGACAGTCTCATCAGCAAGAAAGACAACAGAGTTACAAACAGTAAAGTAAATATCAGTTCAATCAGTTTCCGTAGGATATATTTTCTCATATCCTGTTTCATAATACCGACTCCTTTGAGAGTTAGAGGGGGCTAACCTCCATGTAAAAAGAAAGAGCGTCTGCACGACGCTCTTAAATCATCTGCTCGTACAGATGATAGTATATTGTATCTGCTATTTTGCTGCCACTCTAAAAAGACCAAACATCCCCTATTTGGACAACTTTTTTCGGAACTCGGAAGGCAGTTCTCCAAATTCCTTTTTGAATACCTCGGAAAATTTACTGGGATTATCATATCCCATTTTAGCCGCAATTTCTGTTATGCTGTCAGAAGTATCCCGAAGCAAGATCGTAGCAGCCTGCATACGATAGGATTTCATATAAGCATAAATAGAACACCCATAAACGCCCTTGAAGCAAACCTTCATTGAGGTAAGAGGAATTTCAAATTTTTCTGATAGCTCCTGCAAAGTATAATGGTTGCGAAGATCGGCTGTCATATATTCCTGTACTTTCTTTATTGTTTGTACTTGATTTCTTGCAAAATATCTTCGTTCTTCCTGGTAATCCTGAAGCGAAACCTGATTCAGAAACATCAGCAATTCCAGCACTTTCACTTTCAAATAGTAAGCAATCATCCGAGGCTCCACCCGATAAAGTTCCGAAAAAATATGTTCGATTTCGCTTTGGGTTCTTAATACAACGCAGGTGTCATTTTTGCAAAATTTATCTGCAATCGAAAAGACATCTATATTCAGCCCACCAATCACACTTTCTATCCGCTTCATAGTTTGATCTGCCGTAGGCAGATCAATGGTAATAGAAATGCCGTGATAATGCGACAACGGAAAGTAAGTTGATGTAGTTTCGTTTGTCAGGCGGTTAATTGCAAGATCGCCAGCACCGACATACTGATAATCTCCATTAGCAAATTCGCATTCAAAACGTCCCTCCCGGCAATGATTGATTTCAAGTACATCAGAGTGCGGAAGCTTGTTTTGATTCTGTCCATCGCTCATGTGAAAATCATTATAGAATAATTCAATACCCGGAAGAATTTCATAACGAGTGATAACACCCTCTCCAGTTACGTTTTTCATTCTGTAAATGGAGCAGCCATCTTCGCTGACAATTTTTTGAATTTCCGGATCAAAAAAGTCTGTAAATTGCTGTTCGCTCATTTGTATTTCCTCCCTGGTTAGCATAAGCAAACCACGGTTAGTATAGCATATTTTCATGGCCGCAGTCCATGGATGTTTTTTGAATTTTGAAGTATGCGTGTTGATTCTCTATCCTTAATCCTTGCCTGAAAGCATCCGATGAAGCCGCATTGAAGCAAAATAAAAGTTGAATATAATCTTCGCAGCTTACACCCTGCACATTCATATCTGAAAAATAGTTCATTTTCCAGTCGGATACAACAGCACCTTGCTTTGTAACAACCTGTGAAATCTGGCCTGTTCCCATATCAGCCGGAATATCTATTGTCACTGTCTGCGGAGAGTTGGAGAGCAGATCGTGGTACAGCTTCGTCATGTATTGATTTGTCATTGTGTGCCCTCTTTTTTGAGTTAGTTGAAACTAAGTATATAATACTTCATATTTGGTAGTCAGTCAAGGAGAGCAGGACATAACAAAGAATTATAAAATGTATGTGTGGTACATATCAAATCATTCCATGTGCAAACTATGAAATATAGAATGTATGTGGGTGATGTTGAATGGCAAAAGTTGAAGACTGCCCTGGCTTTGAAACCTTCGGTGCAGATGTAAAAGAAGCACGGAAGGCGAAGAACCTTGCACGAAAAGATTTAGCCGAAAAGGTGAACATTGATACCAGGTATCTTGCCAACATTGAAAACGAGGGCACGATCCCCAGCCTGCCGGTCATCATTCAGCTTGTAAAAATCTGCGGCCTGCCGATGGAGAGATATTTCAATCCAGAGGTCATGCGAGAGGAAAGCGAGCTGCGCCAGCGGGTCGGACAGAAGTTAAAGCTCTGCCCGGAACAGTATTTGCCTATCGTGGAAGGTGCCATTGACGGGGCCTTAAAAATTGAAAAGCCGAATGAAGAAACGGAGGGTGTCTGAACATCCTCTGTTTTTCTTATTTTGCGGGCATTTTGAGGTTTCCGCAACGCTTTATAAGTAGGGATAAGATACGGTAGCAAGCACAGCAAGCGAGTACCCGCTTGCAAATTTTGAGATTTTCAGGTCCCTTGCCCGAAAATTCAAAATTGCTTGTTGGGATAGTCCCAAACCCTTATAAAGAACGGAGGCGGCGCATGGCAAACCGAAAGCGGAATATCCAAATGAAATTCTATGTTACGGAGGACGAAAAACAGCTCATAGACGAGAAAATGAGCCAGCTCCCCACACGCAGATATGGTGCCTACCTCCGCAAGATGGCGATTGACGGATATATCATCTATACGGACACCGCAGATATCAAGGCGTTCACCAAAGAGCTTTCCGCCATCGGGCGGAACATCAACCAGATCGCCAAGCGAATCAACGCCGGAGGTCCTGCGTATCAGGCCGACATGGACGAGATACGGGAAAGGCTGGACGAGATATGGCAGTTACAAAGACACATCCTATCAAGTCAACGCTGAAAGCAGCCATTGACTATATCTGCAACCCGGAAAAGACGGACGGAAAGCTGCTTGTATCCTCCTATGGCTGCGCCGCCGAAACTGCGGATATCGAATTTGCCTGGACCCGCCGCCATGCTATTGACAAGGGAACGAACCTGGGGCGCCACCTGATCCAAGCCTTTCAACCTGGGGAGGTCACGCCGGAGCAAGCCCATGAAATCGGCATGGAGCTTGCAAAAGAAATTCTGGGCGGCAAGTATGAATTTGTACTTACCACCCACATAGACAAAGATCATGTTCATAACCACCTGATTTTCAATGCGGTCAGTTTTGCGGATCATAAGCACTATCATTCCAACAAGCGAAGCTATCACGATATCCGCCGCACTTCGGACCGGCTTTGCAAAGAACACGGTCTGTCCGTCATAATCCCCGGACAGGACAAGGGCAAGAGCTATATTGAACATCAGGCCGCGCAGAACGGCACCAGCTATAAGGCGAAGCTGAAAGCGGCCATCGACCGACTCCTGCCAGCCTGTTCCAACCTGGAAGAACTGCTTCGCCGCCTGCAGAGAGAAGGTTATGAGATCAAGCGCGGCAAGTATATCTCTGCCAGAGCACCGGATCAGGAACGATTCACCCGTCTGAAAACCCTGGGTGTGGACTACACCGAAGAAGCCCTTGCTGCCCGGATTGCCGGACGCTCCAGACCTTCCCACCAGCCGAAACCGCAGAACGGAAAGATCAGCCTGCTTATTGATATCCAGAACAACATCAAGACACAGCAGAGTGCAGGCTTCACCCATTGGGCGAAGCTGAACAATCTGAAACAGGCCGCCAAGACCATGAATTTCCTGACGGAACACGGGATAAGCAGTTATGGAGAACTGGAAAGCAAATTGACCGCAGTATCCGCACGCAGGGATACCGCTCATGCAGAAATCAAGCGGATAGAAAGCAGAAGTGCCGAACTTGCCATTGTGATGAAGCACGCCGGCACTTACCGCCAGCTAAAGCCTCTTTATGACAGATACCGCAAATCGAATGATAAAGAAAAGTTCCTGCGGGGGCATGAGAGCGAGATCATCCTTTTTGAAGCGGCCGCCAGAGAATTGAAACGGCTGGGGGCTGTGCCGCTGCCGACAACGGAAAGCATGAAAAAGGAACTTGCCAATCTCACCGCAGAAAAGGAACGGCTCCTTGCTGAATACAAAGCCGCAAGAACCGAAGCCCAGGAATACGATACCGTTAAGCAGAATGTGGAGGCGCTGCTGACCGTTCCAAAGGAACAGGAACAACAGCGGCGGCATGAACTTGAATAAATTTCTTTGAAAGACGCTGGGCGCAGCTCCCAGCATCCTGTATAATGGAACTGCGGAAGGAGGTTTTACCGATGACAAGAAGCGAAGCAATCAAAGCATTTTTCTTCAAAAGCGTATTGCCCGTGACCATGACACTGATTCTGTATTGTATCTTCAAATCCGCTTGCATGAAGAACGGAGAAATTGACTATGTATGGCTCTGGATACTCTGCGGGCTGCCGTTTGGCCTCCATCGGATGTGCCTCTGGATCGTGCCGGGCGGCGGCTCCCTGGGTGGAGGGATCGCCCTGTTTACATTGAACTTTATTATCGGTGGTGTGATCGGTGGTTTCGTTCTGGTATGGCGGCTGATCGTAGCGGTATGGTATGTGCCGCTGACGGTGTACCGGCTGATCGTTGGATGATTTTCTTGCGTCATGGAAATATGGAAAACTGCCGCTCGTGCCGATGGAAAAGCCATTCACAACCTGATGGAAAAAGACAAGCCTTTTCCCACAAGTCTGCAAACAGCTTTCCCACAGCCTCACAATCCTGGCAGTTTACACACATTCCCACAACGCCTACTGCGGCGGCTATCCATCCTTTCCTATCCAATCCTAATGAGAAAATACTATGGAAATTCCTTTTCAACGGAGGTACAATTTGTACTCCTGTTCAAACAACAGAACCGTGTTAAAGTAATTTGATGGTAGCAAAATCGAGTAGGAGGGAGTGATTAGCTCCCGTCCTCTCACACCACCGTGCGTACCGTTCGGTACACGGCGGTTTCAATAGTTGACGTGCACCGACTGATAAGCTGTGGCTAAATCGTAGAAGCCACCGTTTATCAGTCTTTCTTTTGTCATGGCTTTCTTAACTGTTGTCAGATTCGCACAATACCATTGTCCTCTTCGGCAGTTTGCTGCCATGTTCGCATAGTATTCGTGTACTCCCATCTTTATCAGATTTCTTTTCTTTGTTCTTGGAAGTTTCCACTGTTTCCATATACACATGCGTATTCTGTGATAGAGCCATCCGTTGATATCTTCAATGTTGCTCCTCATACTTGCTATTCCGTAATAGTTCAGCCATCCTCTTGCATATACCTTGATTTTCTCAAGGCTTGGTTTGATTGACTGACATCGTTTACGGGAAGACAACTCCTTCAGTCTGGACTTAAACTTCTTCCATGACTTCGGATGAACTCGGACATAAATGCCTTTTCCGTTCCTTCCCAATGCAAAGCCAAGGAATTTAAAATTTCGGATTGCAAATACGCTGACCGTACGACTCTTTTCTCGGTTGACTATAAGTTTCAGCCTCTCCTCAAGATATTTTGTACTGCTTTCCAAGAGTCTCTCAGATGCTCGCTTGCTCTTTGCAAGAAGCACGATGTCATCTGCATATCTTATGCATGGAACACCTCTTTTCAAGAATTCTTGGTCAAACTCATTGAGGTAGACATTTGCCAACAATGGTGATAGATTCCCACCTTGTGGTGAGCCTTCCTCTGTGTCAATGACTACTCCGTTTTCCATTACACCGCTTTTCAGGTAGCGCTTTATCAACTGTACTACACGTTCATCTTTTACATTCTTTCGGAGAAGATTGATGAGAATTTCGTGATTAAGAGTATCGAAGTACTTTGTCAAGTCAAGGACTACAGCAAATGTATAGCCTTGTTCGGTATACTCCTTAACCTTAAGTATTGCGTCTTTTGCACTTCTGTTCGGACGATAGCCATAGCTGTCCTCTGCAAACAGCGGTTCATAGATTGGCACTAACTGTTGGGTTATTGCCTGTTGAAGTGTACGGTCTACCACTGTTGGTATGCCAAGCTTTCGCACACCACCATCTGGTTTGGGAATCTCAACTCGTCTTACTGGAGACGGAGTATACTTTCCACGATAAATGCGGTCGGTTATCTCTTGTTGATGCTCCTTTAGATATGGAAGAGCCTCTTCAATGGTCATGCCATCAATTCCTGGCGCTCCCTTGTTTGCCTTAACTCTCTTATACGCTCTGTTAAAGTTATCTTTATACAGTATCGCTTCTAAAAGTCTCGGCTGTGCACTGTCTCTTTCTTTCCATATCCGATTGAATGACCTAGACGCTTTCGCATACCCTTCATGTTCCGCATTATCTCTTTGCGAACAGCCATTGTTTTCAATGTTTTCTGCCATAGACGGTCATTCCTCCTTTCTCGGTCATACTCAAGACTCCTACTGATTCGGTCCTTCACCTCTCGGCTACTATGACCTCTGCTGACTTCTATGCGTTCAGCATTGCTTTATGCAATGATTACCTCTTTCAAGGCATACCGCACAGACCTCCCCGGGTACCACACGTTTCTTCCTCTCCATCCATCTGCCTCATTTATCATACATGATTCCGTGTAGTTATTGGGCTTTGACTTGACTTGTAGCCTTACCCTCATGCATAACCTTATATGAGATTTCTGTTCGTCAGACCAGAGATTTGCCCGTGGTTAGTCTGTTCCCACATCCGGCTTCCTTTAGATTCCACCTCACGATGGACACCCTTGCCTTCGGCTATATCCTTCCCACTACCGGGCGGATTCGGGACTTTAACCCGTTAGAAACGTGCGCCGCCGGGCGCACAAGAAAAAGCGGGAGTACAGCCAATCGGATGAACCGAAAAGCTGTACTCCCGTTTTGTGTATCAGAAAGTGTTTGGAATCGAGCCATTTTCTCTATGTGCCAGCAAGCAGACCGACACATGAGAAATCATAAAGGCTCTCTTTGAAAGTACGGATACAGGGAATTATTCTGCGGTTTTTCTACCCTTATCCTCACAAATTTTAGACCGTTTGGAATTGTAATGCGGACAAGCGACCAGACACGCCCGGAAACTCTGCTTGCAGCCGTGAACACATTTTTTACAGATATGGTTATACTGCCGCCTGCCGTTCTCACCCAGGAAGAACGCCCATTCCAGCCGCCATTTCTTGCTTCGACTCATAGGCAGTCATGCTCCGGCACATCACGGCCGGGCTTCTTGCCCTCCGGGGGCTTGTGCTCGGCACACTCCCGTTTTGCGTCCTCCAACCTCTCACGGATGGAAGGCTTCTCCGGCGTTGTCCGCTCTGCATACTCCTGGGCTTTTTCCAATTCTTCGCCGCGTCTGCCGTTGTTGATAACGCCGTCGATCATGCCGTAGTCATCCTCCAGCGTCATTTCAGCGGTGCGGAGAGGATTGTCCTTCTCCGGCTGCTCCGCTGCCACGGCAAAGGCCCGTGTACCATTTCCCATGATAAGATACTTTCCATCATCGGAAATATGGTGGACACCGTAACCGGCCGCCTCCATCTGTTCCCGGCTCATAGCCGTCACCTGAAAGCTGCCCCTGGGTGTCTGCACACGCTCGCCGGTCTCAAAACGGTCTGGCAGATAAGCGAGGTCTTGCTTCTCTGCGGGAACAGGGAGAACAACGATATTGCCATTGATCTGCATAAATCGTTCCGGCGTTTTGAACTGTTCCGTGTATTTCTGAATCAGTTCCGGGGACAGGGAGGCAAAATCTTCCTCACCAAGTCCAACCACCAAAAAAGTCCCTGCTACGATATCATAAATTTCTCCATTTTCATCCCGTAGCCCACGGTTCAGATCAAGCCCGATGAGCTTTCCTTCATCATTGCAGACCAGCGCCACCGGGTCAGAATAGGGATAGGTTGCCCCAATATCACCGCCAACCTCTGCCTGCAGGGAATGAAGGTCGGGGTCGATCTCCTTCACATAGGGTTCCTTCATAGGTTCCACTACAAGCACAGTCATCTTTTCCGAGGCAACCTTCTCCGCAGCGGACAGCATTTCATCCGCATGGGACTTCTCCGGATCATCCAAAGCGGCCTTGACCTCCGCCGGATCAAAATCAAGAAATTCCTCATAGCCCGTGGCATCCTTAAATTTTTCGATCTCCGAAGGAAGATAGTCTTCCTGCGTCTGTCCCAGCGCCGCCAGCTTTTCATCCAAAGCGGAAATGCGCCCAGCCATCAGGCTTTCGTAAAGTTCTTCCTTTGCGGCGTGCGCCTCCGGGTGCTCCGCCGCATACTGCGGATCACGCTGCCGGAAAAACTTGTCCATGTCAAAGGCGATATCTATAGCCCACTCGGATTTTTCTTCTTCGGGAAGATCGTCCTGAAAAGTCATCACCCGGTACTCGTCGGGGATACTGCCGCGCTCACCGTCGTAATACTCATGGAAACTGTCACCCGTATCACGCACATAGCCCTGATCCGTGAAGGTGCCGTTTTCCTCCAACGCAACGTCCCGGCCGTAGGCCTCATAGTCGATGTAATTCTGCAAATGCTCTGGCACCTGCATAACGTCCAGTTCTTCGATGTAATAGCGGCCCAGATCGTCATAGTCATGGATATCGGGGTAAACCTCATAGCAATCCAGATTCTCGGTGAGGTTGATGATCTCCTGCAGGCTGCCGCAATGGTCGCCCATTTCCATACCGGCCTGAAACTGTGCGTATTCGCTTTCGCTCATTTCATCCAGCTTCGATGCCAGATAATTCAGCTCGTCCAGATTTTCATATTCACCCAGCTTACTGTAAAGACCGTCCACATAGCAGTCATAGTCCGTGATGAACCATTCCTCATAGGGCTGGCCGAAGTCATCCTTCTGGCCGATCCCGATCCGCTTAAACACTTCTTTCAGTTCCTCGGCGGTGGTGGGAAACTTCACCCACTCGCCCACAAGCTCGCCCTCATTGTACTTTCCAAGATTGGTGATAAAGGCGGCAAAAGGATAATCCTTGTCGTGATTGTAATATGGCATATCAGCACCTCCTTACAGTTCCGGCGCAGACTTTTCCTTATGGGGCTGCGCCTTGCTTTTCTCTGCACATTCCTTCTTGCCCTGTTCCAACCGTTCCCGGATGGAGGGCTTTTTCTCCGGCTCCGCAGGGCGTTCATGCACCCACTCGTCGCCGGAAAGAGAAATATATCCGTGTTCCGTAAAATGGCCCTGTTCCTCCTGCATGGCATACTTGCCAAAAGGAACAGGGTCGATTGCTTTCAGAAGTTCCGGGGGCAGCAGCATATCCATGTGCTGTGCCAGATACCGCCACCCCAGATCATTCAGATCGTGGATATTGCGTTCAAATACGAAATAGTCGATGTTGGCCGCAAACTCCTTGAACTGCTCTGGTGTTGTCAGCTTGAAGGGCGAGGTCTGCACCGCCGCCAGCACCTCCCGGTCCTCCGGGGAGAGGGCAGCCACCGCCGCCCTCACTTCGGGTAAATGTTCCAAAGTCTTATTTTCTGCCATTGACACCTTCCTTTCTTTTCGGAAATTCCAGTTTGAAGTTGATGTATTTGCCGCCCGTATCATCCAGGATCACCGCAGCGTCATAAGCAGCCTGTTTCTTTTCAGACCACATTCCCTTGACATTGGTACGTCCCTTTTTCAGAAGGTCCGTTGCCATCTTCTTTGTCAGCTCCTTCTTGCGGCTCGTCCAGAAGCGGTCATTTTTCCAGAGGACGAAACCGCAGGACCGATCCGAACACGCAAAGTTCTTCTTGCCCTCATAAACCGGCTGGCCGCAGCGGGGGCAGGTACCGATCACTTCCTTCTCCGGGGCAAACAGCTTTTTGCCATCCTCGGAAATGCAGGAATAGGTGGACACGATCTCCTGGACCATCGTGCGGATACCGTCCATGAAGGTATCCGGGTCAGCGCCGCCCTTTGCAATCTCCGTCAATTTCTGTTCCCATTCCGCTGTCAGCATGGGAGAGGTCAGCGGCTCCGGCAGGACCGTGACAAGGTTGATACCGGCTTTTGTGGGGATCAGGCTCTTGCCCTTGCGTTCCACAAATCCGGCTGCCACCAGCTTTTCAATGATGGCCGCCCTGGTCGCAGGCGTGCCAAGACCTTTTCGCTCCGCCTCATCGGGAATATCATCCTTGCCTGCGTTCTCCATAGCTGACAGGAGGGTATCTTCGGTGTAGGGCTTCGGCGGCTGGGTGAAATGCTCGGTAACAGCAACCTCCGCACCGTCAAAAGTTTGCCCTTCGGTGAAGTCCGGGAGCGTATCGCCGTCCCCATCCGCAGGCTTTTCTTTTAGGGAGGTACGGAAAATGCGGTCGATCTCCCGCCAGCCTTCGGAGAGGATGCGCTTGCCCTTTGCGGTGAAGGAATGGCCACCGCAGTCGAAAATTGCCGTGACCGCCTCATATACATACGGCTCTGCCGATGCACACAGCAGCTTGCAGCAGACCAGGAGGAACAAATTGCGCTCGCCCAAGGGCAGAGCCTTGATATCCGCTTTTTCAATCTCCATCGTGGGGATAATGGCGTGGTGGTCGGATACATCCTTGTCGGAGATCATGGTCTCCACCAGCGGGAAGAAGTTTGTGCAGCCATCAAAGGGCGGCAGCTTTGCCGCCAGGTGGATCACACAGGAGGCCATTTCCGCCATGTCGGAGGTCAGATACCGGCTGTCCGTGCGGGGATAGGTCAGCAGCTTCTTTTCGTAGAGGCTTTGGGCGTAGTCAAGGGTTTGCTTTGCCGTATATCCGAACAGGCGGTTTGCCTCACGCTGCAAGGTGGTAAGGTCATAGAGCTTCGGAGGCTGTTCCTTTTTCTGCTCTTTCGTGACAGAGGTACAGGTGACGGCCGCACCCTTGCACATGGCCGCTGCCTGTTCTGCCTCCGCCGGATCGGTGAACTTTTCCGACACCGCCTCGGCTCCGTCCAGCGTCAGGCGCAGTAAATGATATTTTTCCTTGTGAAACAGCGTGATCTTTGCGTCACGCTCCGCCAGCATTGCCAGCGTGGGTGTTTGCACACGGCCTACATTCAGGGTGCGGTGATAGAGGACGGAGAAAAGGCGCGTGGCATTGATCCCCACCAGCCAATCCGCTTTCTGGCGGCACAGGGCTGATTGATACAATGCTTCATAATCGGCGCCGGGGCGCAGGTCAGAAAAGCCCTCTCGGATAGCGCTGTCCTCCATCGAGGAAATCCAGAGGCGAAGGACCGGCTTGCGGCATCCAGCCATTTCATACATCAGGCGGAAGATCAGCTCGCCTTCACGCCCGGCGTCACAGGCATTGACGATGGTATCCACGTCGGAGCGATTCATCAGAGCACGGAGATTTTCAAAGGCGTCCTCTTTGCCGGGTGCCAGCACATAGCGGAACGGCTCCGGCAGAATGGGGAGATCATCATAGCGCCATTTCTTGAAACGCTCGTCATAGCCACCAGCATCCATCGGGGATACCAGGTGTCCCACGCACCAAGATACGAGAAGGCCGTTGCCCTCATAAAAGCCATCGGCTCTGGATGAAGCACCCAGGGCCGACGCGATAGATTTTGCCACGCTCGGTTTTTCTGCGATAATCAGTTTACTCATTCTTTTCCTCCGTTTCCTCGTCCGCGGTGAGATATTCTTCTTCATCCTCCAGGTCGAAATCATCCAGGTCAGAAGGGACTTTCTTACCCTGTTTCGGTTTCAGCACCAGGAAATAGACCGCTGCGCTGCCTCCGGCTGCAAGGATCAGCAGCACCGCCAGGATCGCCCCGGTATTGCTTTTCTTTTCGGGTTCCGGATTCTCCGGCTCGGTGGGCTCCGCAGCTTTCTGTTCTGTGCCAACACATTCACTAAGGTTTTTTACGCAGACCGGGCAAGCGGTATTGACCGCTCCGGCCTGGCACTTCTCCGTACAGGTGCAGACAATAGGTGTTTCCGCCTTTTCTCCATCCTCCGTGAGTGCCATGAGATCGGCTTCATCCACCTGGTTCAGAAAATGCACGGTTTCCTCGCCCTCGTCATCACGGTCGATAATGAGATAGAATACATTGCCGTTCTTCGTTTCCACTGTAATAAACTGCTTGCCGCTGGCGGTCGGGCTGCCGATATCGTCAATCAGCGACAGGTTCCCGTCCGGCGTCAGGGCAGCACTGCCATTCAAGCCGCCGCCCAGCATCCCCAGCAGATTTTCCAACGTTTCCGTGTCCAGAGAGAAAGAACCTCCCCCGGAGCCAGCCTCGCCATCACTTACCGTCATGTAGCCGGAATAGACATAGCCAACTTTTTCCGGCAGGATGACCTTCAGCCAGTCGCCGTCCGTGCCGATCACTTTCACGGTCGTTCCGTTAGGAAGCTGGGTGAAGGCGGTGTAGTCCATTCCCGCACCCGTGCGGACATTCAGATTGCCGCCGCCCGTGGTGACGGTGCCGGTCTGCCCGGAGTCCTTTTCGCCGGAACTGAACTGGATACCATCCTCGGTGACGGATACCGTGACCTGGCTGCCGGCCAGATCGGAAAGCAGATCAGAAACATCCCCGGCCGTTTCCTGTTCAGCCACGGGCTCCATGGTTTCCTCGCCGCCGCTGGCAAAGGCGGTGACAGAAAAGGCGGCAGTGCTCAGCACCACCGCCAAAAGAGCCGATACCATTTTTGTCAAAAAATTATGCTTCATCCTCGTATCCCTCCGTTTCCTCGATCTCCGCGCCGCTATCCGCCGCCATCATATCCTCTGGCAAGGTAATCAGGCCGCTGGCGTAGGCTTTCAGGAAGGCAGTCAGCTCCTTATTGTCCATGTGGACAGCCTTCACCATGCGGACGATCTCCAGATTTTCTTCCTCCGCAAGCTGCGCCTCCAGTGCGCGAAGGCGTTTCTGCTGTTCCGCGATCTTCTCCTTCATTTTCGTAATGTCATTGCGGATCTTCTGTGTCGTTGCCATAGTCAAATAAACTCCTTTCCAAATCGTTCTTTCCATGAATAGTTGCGTCCAAGCCCACGGACAGTTTTCAGATTGGCTTTTGCGTTGTCCTCAAGTGCCAGTGCACGCCGGAATAAATCAGGGTAATGCTCACGCAGGTCGATGATTTCTTCTGCCCGCATACTGGGGCAGAAAAAGCAGGAGGATTTTCCCGGCTGCGGCAAGCCTGCCGCTTCGATTTGCCGGATACATTCCTCTCTGTCCCATCCCCATTCCATCAAGGGATACCATTTGCTGTATTTGGGGTCTGCTAAATCATTCAGCAATACTTTGTCGCTGCGGTAATGCTCACCTGCGTCATAGCCAATGAACTTGACTACCTTCTTCCCGCTGCGCCAGACCTCACGGCACGGGGGATAATTGTTGCAGAACTTTTCCTGCGGGCCGATCTTGTGTTTCAAAGAGCACCGCTTAAAGCCGTAGGCAATAGAGGGCAGCGTGCCACTTTTCAAACATTCATCCTCCAAAGTCAGACGCTTGCCGTCCTTTGTGGTCTTATAGACTCGTGTGATCTCTGGCATACCATGTTCTTTCAGCCATTGATCCATGATAACCAGATAAGCGTAGGTATGCGGATGCTCGCCGCCCGTATCTGCAAACAAGATCAGATCAACGGGAATGTGGTGCTGGTGCAGCCCAACAAGAAGGGCGGTGCTGTTTGCACCGCCACCATAGGAGACAATATTGATATGCTCACCTCCAATCAGTTGTAGGGCGGTCGCCCGAAAGCGTAAAAGTGGGATTGCCAGTAGCTTGTGTTGATATCTGCATACTGGATAGGGTCACCGCAGTGCAGCATTTTTCCGCCGCCCACATAGTAGAGTAGGAAAGTGCCGCCTTATCGTATTTCTACGACAGGTTTGCACAGACCTCTCCCAG
>NZ_FMFG01000106.1:0-396 GCF_900066275.1 uncultured Faecalibacterium sp.
GGACGAATCCAGCGGATTCCCTCGACTGCACTACGTTTTTGACGTAAGCGACACCGGGGTGCGCCGTAATTCCCGTGATCCGGAGGTGTGGCAGTACAACGACGACCTGAAACAGCCGGTTTCGGAAATGTTGAGCAAGACCTACGGCATCAGCGGAGAGCGTGTCAGCCAGCAGCTTGCGGATGTTGCGGGGAAACTGGTGGCGGATTACTGGGACAACAACGGCGGGGACATTCGTGCCATCGTTGACGGTTCGCTGCTGATGGATTATGATGAAGCCGGGGTGGAGATGCAGTTCAAGTCCGCTGCCGCCATCAGCGTCACCTACACGCTGCTGGAACGCTGCGGCTTTGAGCCTGCCGGGTGGTTCGACAAGGACGATTTTCAGGCAATCTA
>NZ_FMFG01000096.1:0-804 GCF_900066275.1 uncultured Faecalibacterium sp.
TTTCAGCCACCCCGTCTTCGTTATGACCGGGCTGCGAGTTACAGAAGTACCTTTTGTGAAGTACCGGACGATTGAACTATTCTGTTTTCAAAGAACGGAGTTTTATAGAAAATCTTCGGAATTTAAGGCTTCCGAAAAATTGTCCCTCTACTTACGAGCCATCGAAAACGGCCCAAAAGTAGCCCGAAAAAGAAATTTGTTGAAAAGTTTTTGGAAAATATAGTTGAAGTGGCTGCTTGATTAAAATAACATTGATCCATGGGCGACCGACGGAGGACGAAACTTTGCAGCAGCGGCAGTGCCTGAAGTTGAAAGTGGTCTTGAAAAAGATGCCCTACACTTGGTAGGCATCGAGAACGCCTGTTTCGTAGCATTGGTGAGAAACTTGTAATTGAATTGTAATTCTTGAGACCGAATCTCCGCTTTTGAAAAAATCCTCTCAATAGGTAGGCAACGAAAACAGCCCAAAGACAACCATCTTTTTGAGAATTAACAAAAAGGTCACAAATGACTGGCCTTCAAAGAAACACTTCTACTATTAACAGAAAAAGTGGCCTAAAATGGGGGTGTTGGAGAAAATTTCCGCCTTAAAAATACGCCTCTACTCACTAGCCAACGAGAATAGTCAAAAGCTAACAAAAACATACGAATTATGTATTTCTGCCACTGATTGCAACGGCGTATCGGTGACAGAAAGATCGTTTAGAGCGATTCTTCGCGGTTTGGGGTGGTGGAAATCGTTTTGTAGTTGGACTTTTTCTGCTGAAGCTGCTCCAGCTGTTTCAGCACCGATTCCTTCTCCGG
>NZ_FMFG01000018.1:0-243 GCF_900066275.1 uncultured Faecalibacterium sp.
GCCGTCGGCTTCGGCTTTGGCGGCAGCTCGCCCACAAGGCGGTAGGAGTTCTCGGTGTGGCGGGTGAGCTGCTTTTGCAGCACCGGCGTTACACCGTCCGCCGCCACGGCAGGCTTGTACTGTGCACCATAGGGAATGACCGCCTTGACCGCTTCATAATAGGTGCAGAAGGTGCGCTCCTTCAAAAAGTGCACCAGCCGCAGCAGCTCCGGGGTCAGGCAGGCGGATGCCGGGGCCACGTCG
>NZ_FMFG01000018.1:319-48385 GCF_900066275.1 uncultured Faecalibacterium sp.
TGGCAGATGGCCTGATACAGTGCATCGGCGCAGGTATCGACCTGGTCGTTAACCAGCTTCAGGGTGAATTTATCCTGCTGGGCCAGCTCCTGCCGGGCGGTGGCAAGACGCTCCTGAATGCTGTCCTCGGTCTCGGTGCCGCGGCCGCGCAGACGGCGCTCCAGCTCCTCCACCGACGGCGGCAGCAGGAACACGGTGGTCGCGCCCGGGAACATGCGGCGGATGTTCGCTGCGCCGTGCACATCGATGACCAGAACGACCACCTTCCGGGCTGCAAGGCGCTTGTCCACTTCCTCGCGCAGGGTACCGTAGTAGTTGCCGTTGTAGAAGTTGTGCTCCACCACCTGATCGTTCTCGATCAGCTGCTGGAACTGCTCCCGGGTGCGGTAATAATAATCCACGCCCTCCTGCTCACCGGGACGCGGTGCGCGGGTGGTGGCGGAAACAGTCTTTTCGATCTCCGGGTGTGCTTCGCGCAGTGCCTTCACCACGCTGTCCTTGCCGGTACCGGCCGCGCCGGAGACCACAAACAAATATTTATCGTTCGCCATGGGTCTGTTCCTCCTCTGTTGGTGTTTTGCCCTCCTGCCCTGCCGCACGGTTGGCCACCGTTTCCGGCTGAAGCGCCGAGAGCACCACATGATCGGAGTCCATGATAAGCACTGCACGGGTGCTGCGGCCATAGGATGCATCGATCAGCATTCCGCGCTCCCGCGCTTCCTTTACAAGGCGCTTGACCGGGGCGGAGTCCGGGCTGACCACTGCCACCACACGGCCTGCACTGACCATATTGCCAAACCCGATGTTGATGAGCTTCATAAACCCCTCCGAATTTTCTGTATCACTCCAGATTCTGGATCTGTTCGCGGATCTTTTCGATCTCCGCCTTCATATCCACCACGATGCGGGTGATATCCAGATCCTGACACTTGGAGCCGATGGTATTGGTCTCGCGGTTCAGCTCCTGCGTCAAAAAGTCCAGCTTGCGGCCCACCGGCTCGTCCAGCTTGAGGATATCGCGGTACTGCGCAATGTGGCTGCGCAGGCGCACCGTCTCTTCATCCACAGCGGTCTTATCGCCAAAAATAGCGGCCTCGGTCAGCACGCGGGCATCGTCGATATCGCGGTCCTCCAGAATGACCTTGAGTTTCTCGTACAGGCGGTTGGTGTAGGCTTCCACGCGGCCTGCGCTCAAAGTCTCCACCCTGCCCACGCACTCCTCGAGGAAGTTCAGGCGGTTTTCCACGTCTGCCTTCATCTTGGCACCCTCGGCGGCGCGCATCTCCACAAAGCGGTCCAGCGCCTGTGCGGTAACGGCAGAAACATCTTCCCACAGCTGTTCCTCGTCCACATCCGCGTGGCGGGTGGTGAGCACATCCGGGAAGCGGGTCAGCACGCCCGCAGAGATATCGTTCTTGACACCCAGCTGTTCCGAAATATCCCGCATGGCCTGCTGGTAGCTGCGTGCCAGCTCCATGTTGACGGCCACCACCGTATCGGCAGCGTCCACATTCTGCACGGTCATGCTCAGCTCCACCTTGCCGCGGGAAATGCGCTCGTTGAGCTGCTTTTTCAGGCGGCTGTCCAGATAGCTGCAGGTGCGCGGGATGCGCGAAGAATACTCAAAGTAGCGGGAATTCACGCTGCGCAGCTCCACCGTGATCTCACGGCCATTGCGCACAGCAGTCCCCCGGCCAAAGCCGGTCATGCTTAAGATCATAACGCTCTCCTGTTCTTACATTTTCAGTGTTTCAGCTTACAAGTTTCGGTATACGTATCCGCCTTTGGGTACACAAACCCATGTTACGATACATATAGTTTCATTTTACTATTCTTCGGCCCAAAATTCAAGGTGCACTGTTGCGTGCCGCCGCCAAAACCGGCCGCAATACACGGTGCAAAGCAAAAAAGCTCTGATACAAAATCTTCCGATCCTGTATCAGAGCCTGTTTCAGTTGGTTTTATATACGCAGGTCACGCTGTTCTGCAGCAGATTTGCGTTCAGCAGTGCGCGCTCCACCCAGTGGATATTGTCCGCAATGGTATCGCGGGAGACACCGTATTCTGCCGCAATGTTCTCCATGCTGCGGTACTCGCGGCGGTAGAGCAAAGTCAGCACCAGCTTATCCTGCATTGTGATCTTGGTAAAATGCGGCCTGCGCCGGTGCTCCTTGCAATAAGCCGCATTCAGTGCTTCCAGCATCTGGGCAAATTCCTTCCGGGTGATGCCGAAGGTAAATTCATAATCCTGCTCTGTAAATTCCGCAAGGCGCTGTACCGTGATGCTTCTCATGCAGATCACCTCTTCTTTTTCCGGGGATGCCCGGGTGTCGGCTGCATCCATTTTGATTCATTATAAAATGGATGGATTTTCATGTCAATGAGCCGCCGCCCATTTTTGGGGCCAGATCCGGTGCAAAACACAAAAAGGAGCCTCCCGCCGCAAAAGCGGGAAGCTCCTGAATCCGTTATGAAAGATCAGACGGGATGAGACTGATTGGTGTAGTCCACATGGTCGCCGTCCACGCCCTGCTTCTTGGCATTGCGCTTTTCAAAGAACTTGGGTGCCACCTGCGGGAACATTGCGTAGGTCAGCACATCCTCTTCCTGCGTTGCCCACTTGGCAGCTTCTGCCTTCAGCTTGTCCATCTCAGGAGCCAGAGTATCAGCAAAGCGGCAGGTAATGGGCTGCTCGTCGCCCAGGATCTTCTTGGTGAACTCAGGCTTGATGGGAGCGGGAGTCTTGCCGTAATCACCGTGGACCAGACCCTTGAACTCCTTGGTGACCATCTTGTAGCGCTCGCCCAGGATCACGTTGAACACAGCCTGCGTACCAACGATCTGGCTGGTGGGGGTGACCAGCGGCGGATAGCCTGCATCCTCGCGGACGCGGGGGATTTCTGCCAGCACTTCGTCCAGCTTATCTTCCTTGCCGGCATCCTTCAGCTGCTTGAGCATGTTGGAGAACATGCCGCCCGGCACCTGATACAGCAGGGTGTTTGCATCCACGCCGAGGCTCTTCGGGCTGATCTGGCCGTTGGCAATGTACTTCTCGCGCAGCTTTGCAAAGTATGCGCGCACAACGTTCAGCTGCTTCAGATCCAGACCGGTGTCGTAATCGGTGCCCTGCAGGGCAGCGACCAGACTCTCGGTGGGCATGTGGCTGGTGCCCAGGCTCAGGGGGCTCATGGCGGTATCGATGATGTCGGCACCTGCCTCGATGCCCTTCAGGATGGACATGGAAGCCAGACCTGCGGTGTAGTGGCTGTGGATGTCAACAGGGATGCTGACGGTCTCCTTCAGCTTTTTCACCAGATCGTAGCAGGTATAGGGGGTCAGCAGACCGGCCATATCCTTGATGCAGATGGAGTTTGCGCCCATCTCCTCCAGGGTCTTGGCGTAGGCTGCAAAGTACTCGTTGTTGTGCACGGGGCTGAGGGTGTAGCTGATGCAGCCCTGCACATGAGCGCCTTCCTTGTTGGCTGCCTTGATGGCGGTCTGCAGGTTGCGCGGATCGTTCAGTGCATCGAAAATACGGATCACGTCGATGCCGTTTGCAACAGACTTCTGCACAAAGTACTCAACGGCATCGTCTGCGTAGGGGCGGTAGCCCAGCATGTTCTGGCCGCGGAACAGCATCTGCAGCTTCTGGTGGGGCAGTTCCTTGCGCAGGATGCGCAGGCGCTCCCACGGGTCTTCGTCCAGAAAGCGGATGCAGCTGTCGAACGTAGCGCCGCCCCAGCACTCCACGGAGAAGTAGTTGATCTTATCCATTTCCGGCAGGATGGGACGCATCTCATCCATGGTCATGCGGGTGGCCAGCAGAGACTGGTGGGCATCGCGCAGGACGACCTCAGTAACCTTGATCGGCTTTTTGGCCATGATTGTCACCTCTCCCTTAGTTCATGGAAACCAGAACGTCACCGGAGTTGACGGTGTCGCCCTTGTTGACGTTGATGGAAGCCACAGTGCCATCCTGCGGAGCAACGATCTCGTTCTCCATCTTCATGGCCTCCAGGATCACCAGCACGTCGCCAGCCTTCACGGATGCACCGGCCTTGACCTTGACATCCAGAATGTTGCCGGGCATGGGAGCCTTGACGGCAACGGCACCAGCAGCGCCTGCAGCAGCCTTGGGAGCAGCAGCGGGAGCCGGAGCAGCCTTAGGAGCAGCGGGTGCGGCAGGAGCTGCAGCAGCAACCGGAGCAGCACCAGCGGCAGTCTCCTCCACGGAGACGCTGTAAGCAACGCCATTGACGGTAATATTGTAGTACTTCATGGAAGGATCCTCCAAATCAAAATCGTATCAAAAAGATTTATACAGACGATTACAGAGCCATGTTGCCGTGCTTCTTGGGCAGGCGGGCAGCACGCTTGGTGCTCAGCAGTTCCAGTGCGGCAACAACGCTTGCACGCACATTGGCTGCATCGCAGGTCAGGTCAGCAGCGCCGCAGGCAACTGCATTTGCTGCGCTGCACACCTCGGCGGTGTAAGCAGCAGCCTTTGCGTTGGTGGCTGCAATGATGTTGTCGGAAGCATCGATCTCTTCCTTGTACAGGACGCTGACCGCTGCGCTGGGTTCCAGTGCGCTGACGGTGCAGCCAGCCACGGCAATGCGCAGATCGGCAGCAGCCAGAGCGGTGTAAACAGGGCCGACGGCCTTGCCAGCCAGCACAGCCACCTTTGCGGTGGTAGCGTCGGCATAGGTAGCAGCCAGACGGGCAGCCTCACGGATGCCGCCTGCAATGTCATCGGTCGCGCTGGGCACAAAGCCCTCGGTATCCACAATGGTGATCACCGGCACGCTGAAGGCATCGCACAGGCGCACAAAGCGGGAAGCCTTGGCCACGCAGTTGTGGCACAGGGTCTTGCCGGTGGCCACAACGCCCACGGCGTTGCCGCCCACGGTGGCAAATGCGGTGTAAACAGACTTGCCAAAGCCTGCATACAGCTCCACAGCGCTGTCCTTATCGACCACGGCAGCAGCAGCCTTTGCAGGCTCTGCACCGGCAGCCAGAGCAGCAGTGGGCTGCTCGAACTCAAAGATCGCAGGGCCGGTCAGGTTGTTGGCCGGCAGCAGGCCCACGATGTGAGCAGCTTTCTCGGCAGCTTCCTCAGCAGTGGGTGCCACAATGGCAGCCACGCCAGCCTTTGCAGCGGCGGCTGCGGTGCCGGCATCGGCCACCTTGTCGCCCTTGGCAGCAGAGGTGAACGGAGCGGTGAAGAACAGCTCTGCGCCCTCAGCCATGATGCAGACATCTGCATTGGCAGCGCTCAGTGCGCTGGTGCCGCCGCAGACACCCAGAACAACAGCCACCTGCGGGATCACGCCGGAAACCTTTGCGATCTGCGCATTCAGCTTTGCGCTGGCGGTCAGCACGTCCAGACCCTCAGCCAGCTTTGCGCCAACGGAGTTGTAGAAGGTGACGACCGGGCAGCCAGTCTGAGCTGCCATCTCCAGAACCTTGATGTTCTTTTCAACATCCTTTACGGTAACAGCTTCGCCGTTCTGGTAAACAGCGTAAGCCTGCTGACCTGCCGCATAGCCGCAGGCAGCGCTCACTGCACCGTCAGCAAACAGTGCAGTGTATTCCCCGTCATCAAAAAACTTGGCGAGGATTTCTCCCTTATTGATCTTTGAAGCCATGGTAAGACCTCCTGGTTGTCTGTGTGAGCTTTCAAAATTAGTTTTATTATACTGAATTTTCCATAAAAATGCAAGAGATTCTATAAAAGTCCATGCGAATCAACATCTGTCGGCAAAGTTCTACAATTTTTTAACGATTCATCGTTCCTCCGCTTTCTCGCCTTTTTGCGGGCATTTTGCGCCGCACACTCAGCTGCCAAAAATTCTCTTTCAATTTTGTGGATTCTGTCTGCCCCTGCTGCATTTTATTTTATAAGAAGTTATGTTACACTATATTTAATATGTAAATTTTTTTCGCAGAACAGCCCGCCGGGAAGCTTCGGGGCGGGTCATTTTGCAGAATATAAAAGGAAGGCCATGTCAAATTGAAAGATCTGCTCACTTCACTCCGCGCCTCCAACGAAACCTACAACTCCATGAAGCACTCCGCCCGGGCTATCATCCGCCGCGCCGAGATTCCCCTGCTCGCGGTCATCGTCCTGTATAAGGCTGCAACGAACCTGCTGTTCGTCCCCCTGATGCAGCAGCTCTGGTCGCTCACGCTGCGGTTCGCACCCATGCACTACCTGAGCAACAACAATGCTTCCGATATCTTTTCCTCCCCCGCGATCATCCTGTGCATCACGCTCATTGCCATCCTGACCGCGTTCTGGGCGCTGTATGAGTTTTCCGTCCTGCTGCATGGGCTGGATCTTGCCCGCAAGGGCGAAACGATCCGCCTGCCTGCCCTGCTGCGCACCTCTCTTGCAGATATCCGCCACGCATTCCTGCCGCAGAACTGGCTCGTTCTGGTCTACAGTGCCGTGCTGATCCCGTTCACCAATTTTTTCCTCGCCTATAACTATATCACGCAGCTTGCCGTGCCGGAATACATCATGGGTGTCATCCGGGCAAACAGCCGGTATTACCTGCTCTATCTGGCTGCCGGTGCCGCCTTGCTGTTCCTCTGTGTCAGCTGGGTGCTGGTGCTGCCGCTGTTCGTGCTGGAGCGCAAAAGCCTGTGGCAGTCGGTAAAGGAAAGCTTTTGCTGCATCCGCAGGCGCGTCTTCCGTGCTTTTCTTTTGCTGCTGCGCTGGAACCTCTCGGTCGTCCTGCGTTCCCTGCTGCTGACGGCAGCGGTTGCCGTGCCGCTGTACGGCATCATCATCGCGGTCGGGCTGCAGAGCACACAGGCCATGTTTGCACTGTCCCGCGCGGCGCTGGCCATTGAGATGCCTTTCTTCCAGTTCCTGATCGACTGCGCCATCACCATGGCGCAGTGCACGATCCTCGCCATGCTGCACTGCCGCCTGCGGGAGTCTCTCCCCTCTGAGCCGGAGCCGGTCCAGAGCGGAAAGCATCACCGTTCCACCGGCAGGCTGCTTTTGGGTGCATCGGTTGCGGGTGCTACTCTGCTCACCTTTGCGCTGGCATTCTGTTACCTTGCCCTGCCCAGAGACGACGAGCTGCTCTCCATGCTGGGCGGCGTTGCGCCGGTAGTCACCGCGCACCGCGGCTACTCCGCTGCCGCACCGGAAAACACCCTGCCCGCTTTCCAGCTGGCCATCGATCAAGGCTGCGAGTGGGCCGAGCTGGATGTGCAGATGACCAGGGACGGCGTGGTCATGGTGACCCACGATACCAGCCTGCGCCGCTGCACCGGCCGCAACGAGAACATCTACGACCTGACCTATCACGAGGTTCGCAAGCTGGATGCCGGGCGCTGGTTCGGCCAGAAGTACACTGGTGCCAAAGTTCCCACACTGGAAGAAGTGCTGGACCTGTGCAAAGGTAAGATCCAGCTGAACATTGAGATCAAGCCCAATGCCGCCACCCCGGAGCTGGAAGCGGAAACCATCCGCATCATCCGCGAAAAAGGCTTTGCGCAGGACTGCACCATCACCTCGCAGAGTTATGAAACCCTCTGCAAGGTCAAGGAGCTGGCACCGGAGATCCGGACCGGCTATATCCTTGCACTGGGCGTGGGCAGTTATTACGATCTGCCTGCCGCAGATTTCTTCAGCGTACAGTCCACCTTTATCACCTCCGGTATGGTGCAGCAGATCCATAAGCGCAGCAAGACGATCTCCGCATGGACCGTCAACCGCGAAGAGGATGCCAGCGAACTGCTGAGCATCGGCGTGGACGACTTGATCACCGATAAGCCGGATATGATCCAGCAGCTGCTGAGCGAGGATGCCGACCTTGACAACAGCCTCGTCCTCCTGCGCGACTTCATCCGTGACCTGTTCGCTCCGTCCGATGTCGATGAACCCACTCCTGAGGAAGAGACCATCGAAGAAGCCATTGAGGACCCGGACGAATTGCTGGATGCGTCGTAATCGCGGCAAACATCAAGTATTCTGTTAAACTACCCGTACACACATAAAAAGCCCCCTGTCGGTTCATCACCGGCAGGGGGCTTACAAGTTTACCTGATCCAATTTTATCAAGTAAGATCATTCCAATTCGGTAAGCTTGGATCTTTACGAAGCAATTTATTTCATAAATCGGTACTGTGAACAAATCACTTACATTCCTTCTTCATAGCAGAATAACCGATGAGAACGGTCCACACATAGGCGCAGGTCTTGGGGATCATCAGCATACCGATCATGGGGACGGTATTGGCCCAAAGAACAACGGGAATGTAGAACCCGAAGCTCAGCACGATGGTCATCCACATCCAGCGAAAAGCCGAGTCGTCATGCTCCTTGGCACTGCGGTAGAACAACACGATGATCAGCAGGCCCATCAGTGCAAAAGGAATGTTACGGTAAATGCCCCAGGACAGCGGGGATTCGGCGCTCAGCCACTGGTTCTGCGGCATCATGCACAGGATAACACGCACGGCAGCCAGACCGTAGATGGCGGCAGTCAGGCCATTGTTGCCCTTGACCCGGTAGCGCTCACGCCAGACATAGTACAGTAGCACATAAAAGACAGTCATTGTCACAGAGGTGATCCACTTACCCAGACCCAGAGGAACGGTAAAGTTTTCAAAGCCCGTGGTGCATAGAGCCAGAGCACGGGGAATCAGATGGAACGAGTCGCCGGCACCCAGAACGACAGCCATCAGGCCGAACAGCTTGAACTGGTGGTTGCCCTTGCAGCCACAAATCATCAGGATACCGATGGTGATGACGGATACCAGATACACCGCATCAAAAACAGTTTCTACGATTGCTTGCATAGTTGATTGCTCCTTGTTGATAGATTAAATTGATTGTAACACTGCATTTTTTTGCAGGGCCGACTTAGTTTTTACGGTCATCAAGGGCTTGCTCGGCAAAGTTGCATTCAAAGCGCAGGATGTTGAAGCTTGCATTCCTCCACACAAGACAGGCGAGCAGCAACAGGATATTGCGATGAACTTTCCTATGAGTGTCTCCCTTGAGTGAACACTGTTCATTTTGGACATTATAAAATTCCCACAGCAGTGTGGGAAAAAAATGCAGTCAATATAAGGTTCTGCGCACGATTTCCAGCACAGCGGCGGGGTCGTAGTCCTGCCGCAGCAAGGCAGACAGCATCAGCGAAAATAGAACATCGGCAAATTTTTCAACGGTGAATTGCGCGTTAAAAGCGTCCGGACGGATTTTGGTATCCTGTTGCAGCACCGTACACAGACCATTTAAGATATGGTGCCAGATTTGCTGCATGTGCCGTTTGCCATCGGCCTTGTCCTCCTGCATAAAGCCGAGAGAGTGCAGTGTGAAGAATCCAGGATACTGCTCACAGCCGTAGGCCATGCGCTCATACATCCATTTGACACAGGTCTGCACATCCTGAAATACGGCCTCGTCCTGCGGGCGGTGGAAAATTTCGCACCAGACGCTCTCGACCGTGGCGCTGATAAGCTCAGCCTTGGAGTCATAATAGTTGTAGATCGAGCCGACCGAGACCCCGCATGCCGAGGCGACAGAACGGATACTGACCGCCGCCCAGCCCTTTTCCCGGATAAGCTCACGGCTGTTTTTTAAGATATCTTCCTTGGAGGTTACGATTGTATTCATGTGGTCACCCTCAATATGAACAATGTTCATTTTTATTATACTGCCCGTTCCCACTTTGTCAAGAGGATTTCATAAAAGGTTTATATTTTTGTGGTTATCCCTTTGAGCCATGTTCACGAATGGAAAATATGAATCAGCTGAAAGTTTACAAACCAAACACAGGTTTCTGCATTGGCTACGGGGGACAGATGGCCGACCACCCATGCGCTGACCTCGTCTCCTTCCATCGACTTCAAAACCTCGCTCAAAAATTCCAAATTAAAGCCGATTCGCAGGTGCTCTTCCAGCTTTCCGTTGAAGGAAAATTCCTCATTCATCTGTGCAATCGTGCTACACATTGATGCTCTGCCCGTGCCGCCGGATTCAAGATCCATTATCACCCCACTGTCAGGCAACAGCGCCTTATTTTCGATAATGTCACGGTCATTTCTTAATGTCAATAATGTCAAAAAGCCCCGGAAAGAAACGTAAACTCGTAACTTTCCGGGGCTTTCAAATTATTCTCAAATGTTAAACCGCGAAGGCTCGTTGAATTATAATTCTGTGTGCTTTTTCGCAGCTTAATGTCAAACTAATGTCACAGCGCGATTTTTCTTTCGATTTTGCTCATAGCAACGTTGAAAGTTCGCGTAATTCCATTATTCGAGCTCAATGGTTGCCGGCGGCTTACCGGTGCAATCATAGAACACGCGGTTCACATGCTTGACCTCATTGACGATGCGGCTGGTGACAGTGCCCAGAACATCCCAGGGCATATTATAGCTCTCTGCAGTCATGAAGTCGGTGGTGGTCACAGCACGCAGCGCCACAGCGTAATCATAGGTGCGCTCGTCGCCCATGACGCCCACACTGTGCATGTTGGTCAAGGCTGCATAGTACTGGCTGATCTCCTTATCCAGACCCGCCTTTGCGATCTCCTCACGCCAGATCGCATCGGCATCCTGCACAATAGCCACCTTCTCCGGGGTCACCTCACCGATGATGCGGATGCCAAGACCCGGGCCGGGGAACGGCTGACGGCTGACCAGATATTCGGGCAGGCCCAGCTCACGGCCAGCCTGACGCACCTCGTCTTTGAACAGGTTGCGCAGCGGCTCCACCAACTCCTTGAAGTCCACGGTGTCGGGCAGACCGCCGACGTTGTGGTGGCTCTTGATAACAGTGGACTCACCGCCCAGACCGCTCTCAACGACATCCGGGTAAATGGTACCCTGTGCCAGAAAATCCACCTTGCCGATCTTCTTGGCCTGCTCTTCAAACACACGGATGAACTCTTCGCCGATGATCTTGCGCTTGCGCTCCGGCTCGGTGACACCAGCCAGCTTTGCAAAGTAACGTTCGCGGGCATCCACACAGATAAAGTTGATATCAAAGCCGTTGGCATTGCCCGGGCCGAATACAGAGCAGACCTCTTCCTTCTCGTTCTTACGCAGCAGACCGTGATCCACGAACACGCAGGTCAGCTGCTTGCCGATGGCCTTAGCCAGCATAGCTGCCAGAACGGAGGAATCCACGCCGCCGGACAAGGCGCACAGCACCTTGCCATCGCCGATGCGCTCACGCAGGGCCTTGACGTTGTTTTCCACAAAGGAGTCCATCTTCCAGTCGCCGGTGCAGCCGCAGACGTTGTACACGAAGTTGCGCAGCATCTTCTTGCCTTCCGCAGTGTGCAGCACTTCCGGATGGAACTGGACCGCGTACAGGCCCTTCTCAGCGTTCTCTGCCGCAGCTACCGGGCAGTTGACCGTGTGAGCAGTGATCTTAAAGCCGGGCGCTGCCTGCTCAATATAGTCGTTGTGGCTCATCCAGCAAATGGTGGAGGGCTGCACATCGGTGAACATCTTGCTGTTCGTGTCCACGAACACCTCAGTCTTGCCGTACTCGCGCTCCGGTGCGCGGCAGACATGGCCGCCCAGCAGATGCATCATCAGCTGGCTGCCGTAGCAGATGCCCAGCACAGGCACACCCCAGTTGAAGATCTCAGGGTCGATCGTGGGGGAATCTTCCAGATAAACGCTGTTGGGGCCACCGGTAAAGATGATACCCTTGGGGTTCTTTGCCTTGATAACCGACAGATCGGTTTTATAGGAATAGATTTCACAGTAGACATTGTTCTCGCGGACGCGGCGCGCGATCAGCTGATTGTACTGGCCGCCAAAGTCCAGCACGATGACAGTTTCATGCTGCATGAAGTTCTCTCCTCCCTTATCCATTCAATGTGTTTCTACAGATAGAATCAGTATAGCACATCTGCCAAATAAAAGCGACATCATTTGTGAATTTTCCTGTTTTTATTTTTCACGTATGGGATGCCGCAGAACTGTTTTCAGTGTTCCCGGTGCAGCGCGGCGAGGATCACTCAGATAAATTTCGTGGTGGAAGCGTGTCTCTGAAAAATCAAGCCTATACCCCTGCTCTACGGCAAAGGCATCCATCTGCGCCAGCGTTTTCGGTTCTTCATCATAAGGGCCGATATGCAGGCACTGAACGCAAAGTCCCTCGTCATAGGTCAGAAATTCCGCCTTGGAAAAATCCTTTTTCTTTTTGGCCGTTGCTTCCTGTACGGCCCAATCAAACGCTTCCGGCGTCACGAATTCTGGCAGTCGGATCATGGATGTCCACTCAAATGTTTCTTTATGTGCATAGTCAACGCCATCCACGCCCTTCTGATGCCACAAGCCCTCCAACGGTGGAACCACATATTCAAAATAGCCGTCCATCTTGTGGCTGCCCTTATAGCTCATTTTGATGGTGAAAGCAATGCCGTACAGCACTCCCATAGCCTCCTGATAGGCTCCACCCGGAGCATTCGGGTCGCCCTTGCCGTGCACTGCCACAAAATTCATACGCGGTATCGTAATCAGATGCGGTTTTTTCGGCGGGAGATAAAATTCCCTGTACTCTTTCTTATAATCAAACGGCATTACTCTTCACACCTTCCAGAAGTTCTCGCTGCTTCTTTTTGCTGAATTCCCTCAGCACCAGCCGATAGGACTTTTCCAGCATTTCCTTTTTCAGTATACCAGAACAACCTTGTTTTGTAAACAAAGAGTTGTGACATGCTGCAAAAAAAATCCCCTGCCCTTACGGACAGAAGATCTAAAGCAAAAAGAGACCTTCCCACTCTCCGGAATGGGAAGGTCTCTCGTAAGTTTAACCTTTAGCCTTAGGAAAGGCGCGAAGGGTCATAATCACTCAATGATCTTGCCAACAACGCCAGAACCAACGGTACGGCCACCCTCACGGATAGCGAAACGCAGGCCCTCTTCCATAGCAACAGGGGTCAGCAGCTCAACGTGCATCATGACGTTATCGCCGGGCATGCACATCTCAGTGCCTTCGGGCAGAGTGATGATACCGGTCACGTCGGTGGTGCGGAAGTAGAACTGAGGACGATAGTTGGAGAAGAACGGGGTGTGACGGCCGCCTTCGTCCTTGGTCAGAACGTACACCTGAGACTCGAAGGTCTTGTGGGGGTGCACGGAACCGGGCTTAGCCAGAACCTGACCACGCTCGATCTGAGTACGATCAACACCACGCAGCAGAGCGCCGATGTTATCGCCAGCCTCAGCGAAGTCCAGAGACTTACGGAACATTTCCAGACCGGTAATGGTGGTGCTCAGACGATCGGGCTTGATGCCGACGATCTCCATAGCATCGCCAACCTTAGCAATACCACGCTCAACACGACCGGTTGCAACAGTACCACGGCCAGAAATGGTCATGACATCCTCGATGGGCATCAGGAAGGGCTTGTCTTCCTCACGATCGGGGTTGGGGATATAGGTGTCAACAGCGTCCATCAGCTCCTTGATGCAAGCATACTCGGGAGCATTGGGATCAGTGGAGGTAGACTCCAGAGCCTTCAGAGCGGAACCACGAATGATCGGGGTGTCGTCGCCGGGGAAGTCGTACTCGGTCAGCAGCTCACGGATCTCCATCTCAACCAGATCCAGCAGCTCTTCGTCGTCGACCATATCGCACTTGTTCATGAACACGACGATATAGGGCACGCCGACCTGACGAGCCAGCAGGATGTGCTCACGGGTCTGGGGCATGGGACCATCGGTAGCAGCAACGACCAGGATAGCGCCGTCCATCTGAGCAGCACCAGTGATCATGTTCTTGACGTAGTCAGCATGGCCCGGGCAGTCAACGTGAGCATAGTGACGAGCGTCGGTCTGATACTCAACGTGAGCGGAGTTGATCGTGATACCACGAGCACGCTCCTCAGGAGCCTTATCGATGTTGGCATAATCCATGAAGTCTGCGTCGCCCTTCAGAGCCAGGTACTTGGTGATAGCGGCGGTCAGAGTGGTCTTGCCGTGGTCAACGTGACCGATGGTGCCGATGTTCACATGCGGCTTAGAACGGTCGAACTTTGCCTTTTCAGCCATTGGAATATCCTCCCTTAATTTAGGTTTTGATATTTGGTTACAACAACCCTGCAAGATGCAGACATTGCATTGCAAGGCTATTCTACTAAATTTGCCCTGTAAAATCAAGTGCTTTTACAGGAAATTTTGCCGAGGTTACACTACCCCGGCAAAATCTTTATCCATTTTTCAGGAATCAGCCCTTGGTGCGGCCAGCGATGATCTGGTCAGCAATGTTCTTGGGCACCGGCTCGTAGTGAGACGGCTCCATGACATACTGGCCACGGCCCTGAGTCTTGGAACGCAGGTCGGTAGCGTAGCCGAACATCTGAGCCAGAGGCACAAATGCATTGACGCGCTGAGTACCAGCCATAGCTTCCATGCCCTGGATCTGACCACGGCGTGCATTCAGGTCGCCGATAACATCGCCCAGATACTCATCGGGAACGATAACTGCAACCTTCATGATAGGCTCAGTGATGATAGGATCAGCCTTGCGCATAGCATCCTTGAACGCCATAGAACCAGCAATGGAGAAGGCCATTTCAGAGGAGTCGACCTCATGATAAGAACCATCCCACAGGGTAACCTTGACATCAACGACAGGATAGCCAGCCAGAACACCGGACTTCATAGCACCCTGGATACCGTTGTCGATAGCCGGGATGTATTCCTTCGGGATAGCACCGCCAACGATGGCGTTGACGAACTCGTAACCCTTGCCGGGCTCGTTGGGCTCGATCTTGATCTTAACATGACCGTACTGGCCCTTACCACCGGACTGACGTGCGTACTTGGTCTCCTGGTTGGCCTCTTTGCGGATGGTCTCACGGTAAGCAACCTGAGGTGCACCCACGTTTGCTTCAACCTTGAACTCACGCAGCAGACGGTCAACGATGATCTCCAGGTGCAGCTCGCCCATACCGGCGATGATGGTCTGACCGGTCTCTTCGTCAGTGTAGGTCTTGAAGGTCGGATCCTCTTCGGCCAGCTTTGCCAGCGCGATGCCCATCTTCTCGTTGCCGGCCTTGGTCTTAGGCTCGATGGCAACGCGGATAACAGGCTCAGGGAACTTCATGGACTCCAGAATGATGGGATGATTCTCATCACACAGAGTGTCACCGGTAGTGGTGTTCTTCAGACCGACAACAGCAGCGATATCACCTGCGTAGCAGCAGTCGATATCCTTGCGGTGGTTAGAATGCATCTGCAGGATGCGGCCCATACGCTCCTTGCTGTCCTTCACGGAGTTGTAGACAGTGGTACCTGCCTCAACCTTACCGGAGTAAACACGGAAGTATGCCAGCTTACCAACGAACGGGTCGGTAGCGATCTTGAAGGCCAGAGCTGCGAAGGGAGCGTCGTCGGAAGACGGACGGGTCTCCTCTTCCTCAGTCTCGGGATTCACGCCCTTGATGTCAGGGACATCGGTAGGAGCGGGCATATAGTCAACGATAGCGTCCAGCAGCTTCTGCACGCCGCGGTTCTTATAGGAAGAGCCGCAGGTCACAGGCACCAGAGTGTTGGCGATGGTCTCCTTGCGGATCGCAGCCTTCAGCTCGGCACGGGTGATTTCCTCGCCCTCGAGGTACTTTTCCATGAGCTCTTCGTCGTTCTCAGCAACAGCCTCGATCAGGATGTTGTGATACTCCTCAGCCTGCTCACGCATATCCTCAGGAATGGGCTCGGTACGCATGTCGTTGCCCATATCGTCGTAGTAGACCTCAGCGTTCATATCGACCAGGTCAACGATACCGCGGAAGGTATCCTCCTGACCGATAGGAAGCTGGATCGCCACGCCGTTTGCGTGCAGACGATCGTGCAGCATCTTGATGCAGCGGAAGAAGTCAGCACCCATGGTGTCCATCTTGTTAACGTACACCATACGGGGAACCTTGTACTCGTCAGCCTGACGCCAAACGGTCTCAGACTGCGGCTCAACACCGCCCTTTGCAGCCAGAACGGTCACAGAACCGTCCAGCACGCGCAGGGAACGCTGGACCTCAACAGTGAAGTCCACGTGGCCCGGGGTGTCGATGATGTTGATGCGGTGACGGTTCTTCTTGAATGCAACCGGGTCCTTCTGGGTCTCAGAGTGGCTCCAGTAGCAGGTGGTAGCAGCGGAAGTGATGGTGATACCACGCTCCTGCTCCTGAACCATCCAGTCCATGGTAGCGCCGCCATCATGAACTTCGCCGATCTTGTGGTTGATACCGGTGTAGTACAGAATACGCTCGGTAGTAGTAGTCTTACCAGCATCAATGTGGGCCATAATGCCGATATTTCTCGTCATCTGAAGAGAAACTTCTCTGGGTGTAGCCATGAAATTAACCTCCTACAGAACAGATCAATAACGGAAATGAGCGAAAGCCTTGTTAGCCTCTGCCATCTTGTGAGTATCCTCACGCTTCTTCACGGCGTTACCAGTGTTGTTGGCAGCATCCATGATTTCAGCAGCCAGACGCTGAGCCATGGTCTTCTCACCACGGCTGCGGCTGTAGGCAGTCAGCCAGCGCAGACCCAGGGTCTCGCGGCGAGCCGGGCTGACTTCCAGAGGAACCTGGTAGTTAGCACCGCCAACGCGGCGGGTCTTGCACTCGAGGCTGGGCATGATGTTCTCCATCGCCTTCTCGAAAGTCTCCAGAGGATCGTTGCCGGTCTTCTCCTGAATCATGGAGAAAGCCTCGTAAACGATCTTCTGAGCGACGCCCTTCTTGCCATCCAGCATAACGCTGTTGACCAGACGAGTGACCATCTTGGAATTGTAAATAGGATCAGCTAAGACATCGCGCTTAGCAATGTTACCTCTTCTAGGCATCTTTCTTCCCTCCTTCACAGAATGATATCATCGGTACTCGAAAGTAATAAAACTCCCGTTGTGTCACAAAGAGCTGACCTTTACATAAACTGTTGCCCTCCGCTTTGCAAGCGGACTTGTTATTTATATAATGGAAAGCCGTTTATGGCGGTTGTCCTCAATTACTTCTTTGCAGCACCGGCCTTAGGACGCTTTGCGCCGTACTTGGAGCGGGCCTGATTACGGCCTGCCACACCCTGAGTATCCAGGGTACCACGGATGATGTGGTAACGCACACCGGGCAGGTCCTTAACACGACCGCCACGGATCAGCACGACGGAGTGCTCCTGCAGGTTATGGCCGATACCGGGAATGTAAGAGGTGACCTCGATACCATTCGTGAGGCGGACACGAGCAACCTTACGCAGAGCAGAGTTGGGCTTCTTGGGGGTCATGGTACGAACAGCAGTGCAGACACCACGCTTCTGGGGGCTGTTCAGATCAGAATACTGTTTCTTCTGAGAATTGTAGCTCTTCAGCAGTGCGGGAGCGGTGCTCTTGGTAGCCAGAACCTGACGGCCCTTGCGTACAAGCTGGTTAAAAGTAGGCATTTTGTTTCTCCTTTCTTAATAATGCACATCGGACTTTTTCCGACTTTTTTGCCGCACTATCCCCATGAGGGATGCGCAACAGTTATATAATACTCGCTTTACAGGCGGATGTCAACAGTTTTTGCAAAGTTTTTTGCATTTATTCCAGATTTTTTCTTTCAGCATTTTTTCGACGCAAAACGCACGGTTTTCTCCCCTGTTTCCGCTTTTCCGGGCATATAAAAACCGCCCTGCAGGCGGATGCCCACAGAGCGGTCCATTGTTTTATTTCAGAAGAAGGAGCTTTGCTTACTGTACAGCAGCTGCCAGTTCAGCAGCGACCTCAGCATCGCGCTCAGCCTCACGGTTCTTCAGATCCTCACGGACTTCCGGCAGACCGGTACCTGCGGGGATCAGCTTACCAATGATGACGTTCTCCTTCAGGCCGGCCAGCGGGTCGACCTTGCCCTTGATGGCAGCCTCGGTCAGCACGCGGGTGGTCTCCTGGAAGGATGCAGCGGACAGGAAGGAGTCGTTTGCCAGAGCAGCCTTGGTGATGCCCAGCAGCACCTGCTGGTACTCGACCAGCTTCAGGCCCTCTTCACCAGCGTCGATGCGCTGCTGCAGATCAGCGTTGATGCTCTCCACTTCCAGACGGCTTGCCAGCGCACCGCCGATCAGGTTGGAAGAACCGGAATCAGTCACGCGCACCTTGCGGCACATCTGACGGACGATGACTTCGATATGCTTATCGTTGATCTCAACGCCCTGCAGACGGTAGACCTTCTGAACTTCGTTGATCAGGTAGTTCTGGACATCCTCCAGACCCTTGATTGCCAGAATATCCTGCGGATACAGAACACCTTCACGGGTGATGATGTCGCCCTTCTCCACACGGTCACCCGGCATCACGCGGGAATGCTGGGTGAACGGGATGGAGTAGCTCTTTACGACCTCGGCACCGTTCTCGTCCTTGCCGGTCACCTTGATAACGACATTCTTCTTGGTATCGTCCTGAGAAACGACACCAGAGATCTCGCTCATGATGGCCATGCTCTTGGGACGGCGGCTCTCGAACAGCTCTTCAACACGGGGAAGACCCTGCGTGATATCTTCAGCAGATGCGATACCGCCGGTATGGAAGGTACGCATGGTCAGCTGAGTACCAGGCTCGCCGATGGACTCTGCGGCGATAACGCCGACAGACTCGCCCAGACGGACCGGCTCGCCGTTTGCCATATCGGAACCGTAGCAGCGTGCGCAGACACCGGTCTTTGCACGGCAGGTCAGCAGGCTGCGGATCTTCAGCTTGGTAATGCCAGCAGCCTCGATCTCGTTTGCATCGTACAGGTCGATCATCTTGCCTTCCGGCACGATCACCTCGCCGGTGACGGGGTTGACCACATCGCCCACAGCAAAGCGGCCGATCAAACGCTCACGGAAGCTCTCGATCTTCTCCTTGCCCTCGTGGATCTCAGACACCCACAGGCCGTCGGTGGTGCCGCAGTCGATCTCGCGCACGATGACATCCTGAGAGACATCGACCATGCGGCGGGTCAGGTAACCGGAGTCAGCGGTACGCAGAGCGGTATCGGCCAGACCCTTACGGGCACCACGGGCAGAAACGAAATATTCCAGAATATTCAGACCTTCACGGTAGTTGGCACGAATGGGCATCTCGATGGTGTGACCGGCGGTGTTTGCCAGCAGGCCGCGCATGCCGGCCAGCTGCTTGATCTGGTTCATAGAACCACGAGCACCGGAGTCAGCCATCATATAGATCTCATTATCCTTGGGCAGGTTGTCTGCCAGAGCCTTGGAGACCTTATCGGTGGTAGCCTGCCAGATAGCGATGGTCTGGTTGTAACGCTCGTTGTCGGAGATCAGGCCGCGGTTGAACAGCCTGCCGACCTTTGCGATCTGCTGGTCAGCCTCAGCGATCAGTTCCTGCTTCTGCGGCGGGATCACAGCGTCGCACACAGCAACGGAGATTGCAGACAGAGTGGAGTACTTGTAGCCCTGTGCCTTGATGGCATCCAGCATCTTTGCGCACTTGCGGGTGCCGTTGCGGGTCATGCAGCGGGAAATGATGTCGGGCAGAGTCTTCTTGGTCACGCGGAAGCTGACCTCGTACTCCAGCCAGTGCTCGGGATCAGTACGGTCGATATAACCCAGATTCTGAGGAACAGGGTTATTGAAGATGATGCGGCCGACGGTGGCTTCCACCAGACCGGTGCGCTCCACGCCGTCAATGGTCATGGTGCGGCGCACCTTGATGGGTGCGTGCAGGGTAACGATGTGCTCTGCATAAGCCATCAGGGCTTCGTTCTCATCGCGGAACACCTTGCCTGCGCCCTCGTCATTTTCACGAACGGTGGTCAGGTAGTAGCTGCCCAGGATCATATCCTGCGTAGGCACGGTAACAGGTGCGCCGTCAGAGGGCTTCAGCAGGTTGCCGGAAGCCAGCATCAGCATCTTGGCCTCACGGCAGGCATCCTCGCCCAGAGGCAGATGCACTGCCATCTGGTCACCGTCGAAGTCGGCGTTGAATGCGGTACATGCCAGCGGGTGCAGCTTGATTGCGCGGCCCTCCACCAGCACCGGGTTGAAAGCCTGAATGCCCAGACGGTGCAGGGTAGGTGCACGGTTCAGCAGAACGGGGTGGCCCTTGATCACGGTCTCCAGGCTGTCCCACACTTCGGGCTTAGCGCGCTCCACCATCTTGCGGGCGGACTTGATGTTGTTGGCAATACCCTTCTCCACCAGATCCTTCATGACAAAGGGCTTGAACAGCTCCAGAGCCATTTCCTTGGGCAGACCGCACTGATCCATCTTCAGCTCAGGGCCGACGACGATAACAGAACGACCGGAGTAGTCAACACGCTTGCCCAGCAGGTTCTGACGGAAACGGCCCTGCTTGCCCTTCAGCATATCGGAAAGGCTCTTCAGTGCGCGGTTGTTGGGGCCGGTGACCGGACGGCCGCGGCGGCCGTTGTCGATCAGGCTGTCCACTGCTTCCTGCAGCATACGCTTCTCGTTGCGCACGATGATGTCGGGAGCGCCCAGCTCCAGCAGACGGCGCAGACGGTTGTTGCGGTTGATCACGCGGCGGTACAGGTCGTTCAGGTCGGAGGTGGCAAAACGGCCGCCGTCCAGCTGGACCATGGGGCGCAGGTCAGGCGGCAGAACAGGCAGCACATCCATGACCATCCATTCAGGACGGTTGCCGGAAATGCGGAATGCCTCAACTACTTCCAGACGCTTGAGGATGCGCACGCGCTTCTGGCCGGAGGACTTTTCCACCTCGGCAGTCAGCTCTTCACTCAGCTGATCCAGATCGATCTCCTTCAGCAGATCCTGAATGGCCTCAGCGCCCATAGCAGCCTCGAACTCATCACCGTAGTGGTCGCGCATCTCACGATACTCGCTCTCGGTGAGCAGCTGCTTCTTTTCCAGACGGGTAGCGCCCGGATCAGTGACGATATAGCTTGCAAAGTACAGCACCTTCTCCAGCAGGCGGGGGCTGATGTCCAGCATCAGGCCGATGCGGCTGGGGATGCCCTTGAAGTACCAGATGTGGCTGACGGGAGCGGCCAGCTCAATGTGGCCCATGCGCTCACGGCGGACCTTAGCCTTGGTCACTTCAACGCCGCAGCGGTCGCAGATCTTGCCCTTGTAGCGGATGCGCTTATACTTACCGCAGTGGCACTCCCAGTCCTTGGTAGGTCCAAAAATGCGCTCACAGTACAAGCCGTCGCGCTCCGGCTTCAGGGTACGGTAGTTGATGGTCTCAGGCTTTTTGACCTCGCCGTAGCTCCAGTTGCGGATCTGCTCCGGGGAGGCAAGGCCGATCTTGATGGAATCGAAAACGTTGTTTTCCATGAAACGAACCCTTTCTTAATCTCTAGTTGTCTCGATGATACAGGCGGCTTTCTTGTTCAGACCACAGGATCCTCTCCCCTGCCGCAGCACGCGGAACAGGGGGCTTGAGGCTTGTGTTCTTTGTCTGATCAGAAATCTACTTCGTCAGAAGAAGCGGGAGCTTCGGCACCGGAGTTATTGTCCTCCAGCACAGAAGGATCATCGAAACCGGCATCGGCATCCTTAATATTATAATCGTTGAGCAGTTCGCTCTCCTGCACGACGTTCTCAGTGCCGGCAACATCGCGCATATCAAAACCGGTCTCTTCGTCGTCGAAGTTCTGACGCATGTCGATCTCGTTGCCGTCCTTGTCCTGAACAACAACGTCCAGACCCAGAGACTGCAGTTCCTTCAGCATAACACGGAAGGACTCGGGAATGCCGGGCTGCGGGATCGGCTCACCCTTAACGATGGCCTCGTAGGTCTTCACACGGCCCTCCACGTCGTCGGACTTGACGGTCAGGATCTCCTGCAGAGTGTAAGCAGCGCCGTAAGCTTCCAGTGCCCAGACTTCCATTTCGCCAAAGCGCTGGCCGCCGAACTGGGCCTTGCCGCCCAGAGGCTGCTGAGTGACCAGAGAGTAGGGGCCGGTAGAACGTGCATGGATCTTATCATCGACCAGGTGATGCAGCTTCAGGTAGTACATATAACCGACGGTAACGCGGTTATCGAACTTTTCGCCGGTGCGGCCGTCGTAAACGGTGGTTTTGCCATCGCGGTCCAGCTCGATCTTGGAGAAGTCGATGATGTGTCCCTTCTCGCCCATGATCTTGGGGAGCTTCGTGGGATATGCAGGAGCATTCTCGCCATGCCACATCTCGCGGGCGGTATCAAAGGTATCGCCGATGTCGTTCTCACGAGCAGAGTCGAAGACGGGAGTCATGACCTTGATGCCGCATGCCTTGGCAGCGTAGCCCAGGTTGACTTCCAGCACCTGACCGATGTTCATACGGGAAGGCACGCCCAGAGGGTTCAGCACGATGTCCAGCGGGGTGCCGTCGGGCAGGTAGGGCATGTCCTCCTGCGGCAGAATGCGGGAAACGACACCCTTGTTGCCGTGACGGCCTGCCATCTTATCGCCAACGCTGATCTTGCGCTTCTGGGCAATATAGCAGCGGACGACCTCGCGCACGCCGGGCTGCAGTTCGTCGCTGTTCTCCGGGGTGAACACCTTGACATCCACGATGATGCCGTATGCACCATGGGGCACGCGCAGAGAAGTATCACGCACTTCGCGTGCCTTCTCGCCGAAGATGGCGCGCAGCAGGCGCTCTTCAGCGGTCAGCTCGGTCTCGCCCTTCGGGGTGACCTTACCGACCAGAATGTCGCCGCTCTTGACCTCGGCACCGATGCGGATGATGCCGCGCTCGTCCAGATCCTTCAGTGCATCCTCAGAAACGTTGGGGATATCACGGGTGATCTCTTCGGGTCCCAGCTTGGTGTCGCGGCTCTCGGTCTCGTACTCTTCAATATGAATGGAGGTGTACACGTCCTCGCGCACGATCTTCTCGTTCAGCAGAACGGCATCCTCGTAGTTGTAGCCTTCCCAGGTCATGAAGCCGATCAGAGCGTTCTTACCCAGAGAAATTTCGCCGTTGCGCATTGCAGGGCCGTCGGCCAGCACCTGACCGGCCTTGACACTCTCGCCGACCTCCACGATGGGACGCTGGTTGATGCAGGTGCCTGCGTTGGAGCGTGCGAACTTGACCAGAGGATAATCCTCCAGCTCGCCCTTGTTGTTGCGCACAACAACATGGTCGGCATCCATCTTCTCAACGATACCGTCATTCTTTGCCAGAACAGCGGTGCCGGAGTCGGTAGCAGCCTTGTACTCCATACCGGTAGCAACGATGGGCTGCTGGGTGACCATCAGAGGCACTGCCTGACGCTGCATGTTGGAACCCATCAGAGCACGGTTACAGTCATCGTTCTCCAGGAAGGGGATGCAGGCGGTAGCAACAGAGACCATCATTCGCGGAGAAACGTCCATGTAATCGACTTTCTCTGCATCAATTTCAAGGATCTCGTCGCGGCGGCGGGCAGACACGCGGGGACGCACGAAGTGCTTGCCCTCATCCAGCGGCTCGTTGGCCTGTGCCACAACGTACTCGTCCTCGACGTCAGCGGTCATATACTCGACCTCGTCGGTGACGACCTGTTCCTTCAGGTTGCCGTTCTCGTCATAGATCTTCTTGACCTTGCGGTACGGAGCTTCCACAAAGCCGTACTCGTTGATCTTGGCGTAAGATGCCAGATAGGAGATCAGACCGATGTTGGGGCCTTCAGGAGTCTCGATGGGGCACATACGGCCGTAGTGGCTGTAGTGAACGTCACGGACCTCGAAACCTGCGCGGTCACGGCTCAGACCGCCGGGGCCCAGAGCAGACAGGCGGCGCTTGTGGGTCAGCTCAGCCAGCGGGTTGTTCTGATCCATGAACTGGGACAGCGGAGAAGAACCGAAGAACTCCTTGATGGCTGCCACCACCGGACGGATGTTGATGAGGGCCTGCGGGGTGATGACGCTCTGATCCTGGCTCTGCAGGGTCATGCGCTCACGGATGACGCGCTCCATGCGGGAGAAGCCGATGCGGAACTGGTTCTGCAGCAGCTCGCCCACGCTGCGGATGCGGCGGTTGCCCAGATGGTCGATATCATCGGTGGTGCCAATATTGTGGCCCAGACCGTTCAGGTAGTTGATGGAAGCCAGAATATCGGCGACCGTAACGGTGCGGCCGATCAGCTGGTCGTGGTTGCGGCGCAACATCTCCTTCTGCTCTTCCACATCAGAGGTGGTGTCGAGGATCTTCTTGATCTCATCGAAGGAGCAGCGCTCGTTGATGCCGCACTCCTTCACGTCGAAGGAGAAGAAGCCCTGTGCATCCACACAGCCGTTGGTGATGACCTTGACCTTCCGGCTCTCTTCCTTCATGGGATCGTCGAGCTTCAGCACGACCAGATTCACACCGGCATTGTCAGCCTTCTCAGCCAGCTCGCGGGTGATCTTGGCACCAGCCTCGATCAGGATCTCGCCGGTCAGCGGAGCGACCACATTCTCAGCAGCCACCTGACCGGTGATGCGGCGTGCCAGAGACAGCTTCTTGTTCATCTTATAACGGCCGAAACGAGACAGGTCATAACGGCGCGGGTCGAAGAACAGCATGTTGATCTGGCTGGTAGCAGACTCCACCGTGGGAGGCTCGCCGGGGCGCAGCTTGCGGTAGACTTCCAGCAGGCCCTCTTCCTGATTCTTGGTGGTATCCTTTTCCAGAGTAGCGAGGATGCGCTCATCGTCGCCAAAGAAGTTCAGGATGTCCTCGTTGGTGGACAGGCCCAGTGCACGGCACAGCACGGTGACAGGCAGCTTGCGGTTCTTATCGATACGGACATAGAACACATCGGAAGCATCGGTCTCGTACTCCAGCCATGCACCGCGGTTGGGGTTCATGGTGGCGCTGTACAGGTCGTTGCCCACCTTATCCTTGGCATCGCCGTAGAACACGCCGGGAGAACGCACCAGCTGGCTGACGATCGCACGCTCTGCACCGTTGATCACAAAGGTGCCGGCATCGGTCATCAGCGGGAAATCGCCCATGAAGATCTCCTGATCCTTCACTTCGCCTGTCTCCTTGTTCAGCAGACGGGCGGTGACGCGCAGGGGTGCTGCATAGGTCACGTCGCGCTCCTTGCACTCCTTGATGCTGTACTTCGGCTCCTTATCCAGGCGGAAGTCCACAAAGCTCAGTGCCAGATTGCCGGTGTAGTCCTCAATGGTGCCGATATCGTGGAAGACCTCTTTCAGGCCCTCGTCCAGGAACCACTGATAAGAGTTCTTCTGGACCTCGATCAGGTTCGGCATACTGATGACTTCGTCGATGTGGGAGAAGCTCATGCGCTCGGTTTTGCCGAGCTTTACGGGCTTGACTTTCATCATAAAATCAACCACTCCTTACTTTTATACTCTACGGGATGTCGTATACACGGGTCAAATTTGAGCAGACACACATAATTCGACCCGCGTCGAAGGGAACCTTTCGGCGTTTTTCACAAACTTTTCGGTTTGACCCGTCCAGTCACCGCCTGCGTATTCCTCTTTTTGGCGCACTAGTCCATTATGTGATACTAATGCAGTATACACCCTAAAAGCCTTGCTGTCAAGCCATTTTTCAGATTTTTGCCAAAACAAATTTATTTTTTCTTTCATTTTCGCACGCCCGGCAGCGTGTTGTGTTTTGCTGTTTTAGGGCTTGATTTTTTTATTTTGCACGTTCCTGTTCATAATCTCCTTGTGCAATTTGTCTATCTTTGCCCTTGTGTTTTGGCGTATTACTTTTACAGTCGGATATGCCCGTTTTCCCTTGCGGCCTTTTTTTGTGAAAAAGCAGCTCAGAAAAGCTCGCAGGCTTTTCTGAGCTGCAAATATAAAAATAATGTTTCCTCTAATATTGCCAGAGCGCAAGCGGCGGCAATTATAATCGTTCACTCATCCAGATAATCCCGCAGGCGTTTTGCACGGCTGGGATGCCGCAGCTTGCGCAGGGCCTTGGCTTCGATCTGCCGCACCCGCTCCCGGGTCACATTGAACTCCTTCCCCAGCTCTTCCAGCGTATGCGCCCGGCCATCCTCCAGCCCGAAGCGCAGTGCGATCACCCGTTCTTCCCTCGGTGTCAGGCTTTTGAGCACGCTGAACAGTTCCCGCCGCAGCAGCTGCCGCCCGGCTTCATCCACCGGGACGCCTGCATCCTCGTCCTGAATAAAATCTTCAAGGTGGGCATCCTCTTCCTCGCCCACCGGCGTTTCCAGGCTGATGGGGTCCTGCGCCAGCTGCAGCAATTCCCGCACACGGTCCGGCTCCATGTCCAGCTGAACAGCGATCTCTTCCGCGGTAGGCTCCCGGCCATTTTTCCGCAGCAGGTCGCCCGTCGTCTTTTTGACCCGGTTGATGCTCTCCACAAGGTGCACCGGGATGCGGATGGTCCTCCCCTGATCCGCAATGGCGCGGGTGATGGACTGACGGATCCACCACGTGGCATAGGTGGAAAATTTGAAGCCGCGCTCCGGCTCAAACTTTTCCGCCGCCTTCATCAGACCGAGATTGCCTTCCTGAATGAGATCCAGAAACGGCAGGCCCCGCCCTGCATAGCGCTTTGCCACCGACACCACCAGCCGCAGGTTCGCTTCGCTGAGCTTCCGCCGGGCATCCTCGTCCCCGGCCTGCGCGGCACGGGCAAGCGCCGCCTCCTGCTCTGCCGTCAGCAGCGGCACCCGGCCGATCTCCTTCAAATAGGCCTTTACCGGGTCGTCCAGCGCCACCCCCTCTGCCGAAAGCTCATGTTCCAGCCTGCCGATCTGCGTTTCATCCAACGCAGGCAGGTCCGCTTCCTCTTCGGTCAGGTGCACGCCGCGGTCCTCCAGTGCCGTATACAGCTCGTCCAGCTGCGCCACATCGTAATCCTGTTCGTCCATGGCACGGCTGATCTGCTCCGGTGTCAGGGCATGGTGGCGTGCCCGCGCAGCCAATGTTCTGGCCAATTCCTCCGTTTGCGACAATTTCTGCATGGTTCCTGCTCCTTTCCTCTCCTGCTCCAGCCGGAGGGGAAAGCGGGGGATCATTCTTCTACAGGCACATTTCCCTGCTTCTTTTCGCGCATCGACTGGAGGTAATCACTCAGTTCCTCATTGGACATATGCGCCGCCTTGCCTGCCATGGGCATCCCCCGGGCAATGCGGTCCAGATACAGCCGGATATCATCCGGCGTACAATTCACATCGCTGTATTGTGCCGCAAGATGGCTCAGTTCATTCAGCGCTTCTTCGCTTACAAAAGCGCGCAGCGTGGTCAGGCTGATCTCAATGCCCTCCTGTCGGCAGCGCAGCATGGCTTCAAACAGCTCCTTCTGCTGCGGCAGCACGAACTGCTCTGCGGTCAGCTGCCCCTGCACCAGATCGATATAGTGCGGCTCCCGCAGCATGGCCGCCAGCAGCCGCTGCTGTGCGCTGGCAATGCCCAGCGCCTGACTGCCGCCCGCACTGTACGGCACGTTGATCTGATTCATCTCACCGGACTTGAGCGCCTGCTGCTTTTTCTCCCAGCGGTGCTTGCTGCCCACCCTCTTCACGGCGGTCTCCAGCTGGGTCATGATAGCTTTTTTGGAGATGTTGGTTTCCTCAGCCAGACGCCCCGCATACACTTCCTGCTCGGTAGGGTTGGAGCGCTCTGCCAGCATATTCACAGCTTCCTTCACGTATTCCAGCCGCTGGGCATCCTGTGCCAGATCGTACTGGCTGCGCAGACGGCCCAGCCGGAAGTCCAGTGCATTGCCCACACCATCCAGCAGGGCTTTGAATCGCTCTGCGCCATACTTTTTGATGTACTCGTCCGGGTCCTTTGCACCGGGGATCTGCAGCACGCCCACCTTTACCGGGCTGTTGCGGAACAGTTCCAGCGAGCGCAGCGTGGCCTTCTGGCCCGCTTCGTCCGAATCGTAGCTCAGGATCACCTCGTCAGCATACTCGCTGATGAGCCGCACCTGCTCCGGGGTCAGGGCCGTGCCGCAGGCGCACACTGCTGTGTCGATGCCTGCCTGATGCATACTGATCACGTCCATGTAGCCCTCGCACAGCACGAACCGGCGCACCGCGCTGCGCTTTGCGATCTGCAGCGCAAACACCGTCTCTGATTTGTGGTACACCAGCGTTTCCGGGCTGTTGACATATTTCGGTTTGGAATCGTCCAGCACGCGCCCACCAAACGCAATGATGTTGCCGCGCAGGTCAAAGATGGGGGTCATCACCCGCTTCCAGAACAGGCAGTAGATGCGGCCGGACGCACTGCGCTTGAACAGGCCGCTGGCATCCAGCTCCTGCTGATTGTAGCCCTTATCGCGCAGGAACTGATACAGCGCCTGTCCGTCGTTGGGCGCATAGCCCAGCCCGAACCTGACGATAGTCTTGTCGTCCAGACCGCGCCGCCGCCAGTAGGCACGGGCCTGCCGGGCTTCCTCCACGGTGGAGTTCAGGCAGGCGTGGAAAAACCGTGCCGCCTCCTTGTTCATGGAGAGGATGCGGCTGCGCATCCGGCCTGTTTTGTCGTCCTCCTGGGGCTCCGGCATACCGGCCCGCGCTGCCAGCAGCTTAACGGCCTCCGGGTAATCGATGCTGTTGATCTTTTTCGTAAAGGTAATGGCATCGCCGCCTGCGCCGCAGCCAAAGCAGTAAAAGCTCTGGGTGTCCGGGTAGACGTAGAATGAGGGCGTTTTTTCGCTGTGAAAGGGGCACAGGCCGCCATACAAACGTCCCTTGCGCTTGAGCTGCACATAGCTGCCCACCAGCTCCACAATGTCGGTGCGGCGGGTCAGTTCTTCAATGTATTCGTGTGGGATCATGGATCTTTCAAACGACCTTTCGGATTTATAGGACATGCCACTTCCGGGGCACAAACAATTCCTCAAAAGTGCGGATGGCAAATTCATCGCTCATGCCACTGATGTAATCAGTCACTGCGCGTTCTCTGCCCTCCTGATAAGCCAGCTGGATGTAAAAATTGGACATCCGGTCCACATGGTTCAGGTAGTAATCGTACAGTTCCCCGATCACCTTGTCCACCTTCTGCTCTTCCCGCTTGGCGGTCTTGTCCACGTACACGGTGGCGTACATGAAATCCCGCAGCGCAAGGAAGGCTTCGTTTTCCTCTGCGCCCACCTTCACATCCCCATCGCTGTTGGCAAGGATACTGTTGATCATGGTGGTGATGCGGGCAGATTTTGTCTGGCCCAGCACGGCGGTGCAGTCCTTCGGCAGGGTGGCTGGGTCCAGCACACCGGCGCGCACCGCGTCCTCAATGTCGTGGTTCACATAGGCGATTTGATCCGCCATGCGCACGATGCGCCCTTCCGGCGTTGCCGCCCAGGTGCCCTTTGTGTGGGTCACGATGCCGTTGCGCACCTCCCACGTCAGGTTCAGGCCCCGGCCGTCCTTTTCCAGCTTGTCCACCACACGCAGGCTCTGCATGTAGTGCTTGAAGCCGTCCGGGCACAGCTCATTCAGCGCGCGCTCCCCGGCATGGCCAAACGGCGTGTGGCCCAGATCATGGGCAAGGCTGATCGCTTCGGTCAGATCTTCGTTCAGCCGCAGGGCGCGGGCAATGGTCCGCGCGATCTGCGAGACCTCCAGCGTATGGGTCAGTCGGGTGCGGTACAGGTCTCCCTCCGGCGAGAGGAACACCTGCGTCTTTTGTTTGAGCCGTCGGAACGCCTTGCAGTGCAGCACCCGGTCACGGTCACGCTGGAACACCGGCCGGATCGGGTCCTGCTCTTCCGGCAGCATGCGGCCGCGGCTTTGGTCGCTGAAGGTAGCCCACGGCGCGAAGGTCATATGTTCGATCTCTTCTGTGCGCTGACGTACATCCATACAAAGTCGCCCTCCCTTTTTGTCGCCATTCCCCCTCTCTGTTTCGGCACAGCCGATTCCAATTGCTGCGTCTGCGGCAATTGTAGCACACCCGCTTTGTCGAAGGGGGAAAAAGCCTGTCGGTTCGCAAAATAATGCTTGCTTTTTTATTTTTGCTGCTGCCGGGTTCAGAACGGTGCGTAGAACGGGTCGGATACCGTCACCTGCGCGCTGCCGCGCGTCAGCTCCCGCAGCTGTTCCAGCAGCGGGCCTTCGGTGTGTTCCGGCATCTGCCAGCACAGGGTCACGCGATCCGTGAACTGCGGCGCGGCCTGTTTTGCTCCCGCCGCATCGATCAGCAGCGATGCACGCTCATAAAGGGAGTAATCCACCGTCACGCTCAGCTCCACCACGCTGCGCACCGTGACCACCTCGGCATTTTCCAGTGCACGGGCCGTAGCCGTGGTGTATGCACGCACCAAGCCGCCGGTGCCCAGCAGCACGCCGCCAAAGTAACGGGTCACCACCACGATCAGATCCGTCAGGCCGCTGTGCTGCAGCACCTCCAGCGCTGGTGTGCCCGCCGTCTTGGCCGGTTCACCATCATCTGAATAGCGTTCCCGGTTGCCTTCCCTCAGGCGGTAGGCATACACATTGTGGCGGGCGGTGCGGTTGGCCGCACGCACCTGTTCCAGAAATGCAACGGCAGCTTCCTCGCTGTCCGCAAATGACAACGCCGCAATGAAGCGGCTCTTCTTTTCTTCGTATTCTCCTGTGGCCGTGCCATGGATGGTGCGGTAATCCTCCACTGTGGTTCCTCCTGCATGTTATTCAAATCAAGTATAACATAAATCGTCCGTTGTGCAACCACTGCCGCATACGTTTTTGTGTCAAGGCCAGCTCCCGGTACCGCTGCCCGCATGTCCTCTGCCAGAAAAAAGCACAGCAAAAAATCGGCTGAGCCCTGCGGCCCAGCCGATTTTTCTGAAGAAAGCATATGATTACGATGATTACTTGGTAAAGAACTGGATCCACTGATGGCCCCAAGTGCTGGAGCTGTTGTAGTAGTAGCCAACACCCATTGCACGAGCTTCGGGATCCAGAATGTTTGCGCGATGGCCTTCGGAGTTCATCCAGGCATTCACGACTTCTTCAGGAGAAACGCTGCCCCATGCGGCATTCTCGCCAGCAGCGGCATCCGTCACGCCGTACTCGCTGAGAACAGTGTACCACTTGGTACCATTGGGACGAACGTGAGAATTGACGGTTGCGATCTCTTCGGCGCGCTGCTGAGCAGCTGCGGTGAGCTTTGCATCGCCCATGACCAGGGGCTGCAGGCCGTACTTTGCACGCTCGGCATTGACCAGATTCAGAACTTCCTGACGGTAGTTGCTGGTGTAAGAGTTTTCGGGGCAAGAGAAGATCAGCACCCAGTAGTTGTTGTAAACGCCACCTTCGTAGTGGCCCACGCTCATGGTGGTCGCGTCTGCGTTCAGGATGCGCTCACGGGTAAAATCAATGTTCATCCACTGATCTACCGCTGCATCGGGGGTGGAAACGCCCGCCATGTAGTCCTCGCCAATCGACACATCTTCGATGCCATTCTCGGCGAAGATGGTGAAATCGCGCTGGCCATTGGGACGAACGTAGGAATAAGAAGAGGCCAGTTCCTTAGCGCGCTCCTGAGCGGCACTATTGTGGTTGCTGTCGCCCAGCTGAACGGGCTTCAGGCCAGCCTTTGCGCGCTCGTTGTTTACGCGGCGCAGGAACTCGTTCTGATAAGCTTCGTCCTGAAAGCTGATGTAGGAATTTTCTTCTTCGATGGAGGCAGAAACCGAAGCCTCAGCTGCGTTTGCAGTAACGGGCTTGAGAGATGCAGCACCAAAAACCACAGCCAGAGTCATAGCTGCTGCTGCGATATTCTTCAGGGCACGCATCTCGAGTTTCATAAGACATCCTCCGCAAGCTTTTGTATATAAAAGCTTTTTTGCATTCATGCGAACGCGTACTGCAACACGTTTGCAACTCTTCCGTTTCAAATGTGTTACTATTGTGCAACAAGAGTATCACAAGAACATCTCATCGTCAAGGGGTTTCTGTCGATTTTTTGAGAGAAAATGCAAAAAAGTCAAAATTTCCCGTTCTGAAATCGTTTCACAAGTGCAACAAGTTCATCCAAGATACCGTAAATTTGTTACGTCTGTGTTGCGCTTCACCGTTTTCAGGATTGTTTCGTCACACTTAACGTGTTGCATTTTATTTTTCTACACCTTTTCTGCAGTGCTTTTCATGCATTTTTTGTATGTTTATTCGCTTATATGCATATTTCAAAGTGTAACAGACTTTTGTGTGCGCTTTTCCGTTCCACTTCCCTCCCATCCCGCAGCCCTTTTCTGGGCTGCAGCCGGCCTTTGGCTGTACTTTCTGCAACAAAAAACAGCACAGGCAGCCTTTTCAGGGCCATCTGTGCTGTGCCATATTCCTTACATAAAAAGAAGAGCGGCTCCGAAGAGCCGCCCTCCCACAATTCAGGCTATGCTATAAAAAGATCTCGCGTCAGTCGATCACTGAGCAGCCTTTGCTGCCTCGATCTGCTTGATCAGCTCGGGCACGACCTTGAACAGATCGCCCACGATGCCGTAGTCAGCCACGCCGAAGATGGGAGCACCCTCGTTCTTGTTGACAGCGATGATGCACTCGGAGTCCTGCATACCAGCAGTGTGCTGGATAGCGCCGGAAATGCCCAGAGCAACATAGATCTTGGGGTGCACGGTCTTGCCGGTCTGGCCAACCTGATGGTCAGCAGTCATCCAGCCTGCATCGGTGACGGCACGGGAAGCGCCCACAACGCCGCCGCCCAAAGCGGCAGCCAGCTGCTCAGCCAGCTCAATACCCTTGTTGACATCCTTGCTGATGCCGCGGCCAACAGAGACGATCACGTCTGCGCCGATCAGATCGACCAGCTTCTCAGCGGCCTTCTCAACGCTCAGGACCTCGGTCTTGATGTCCTCAGCAGCCAGAGCGAATGCGGGCTTCACGATCTGGCAGGCATCAGCCTTGGCCTGATCGAAGGGAGCCTTCTTCATAACGCCGGGACGCACGGTGGACATCTGCGGACGGAAGCGGGGGCAGATGATGGTAGCCATCAGATGGCCGCCGAATGCAGGACGGGTCATCTTCAGGTTGCGGTCTTCCATATCGAACTTCTGCTTGGACAGGTCGATGGTGGAGCTCTCCTTCAGGAAATCGATGTACTTTGCAGTGTCGATGTCCAGATGGGTAGCATCAGCGGTCAGGCCGGTGTGCAGACGAGCTGCGCAGCGGGGGCCCAGATCGCGGCCGATGTTGGTTGCACCGATCAGCAGGACTTCGGGCTTATACTCGTTGACCATGTCGCACACGACCTTAGCGTATGCATCGGTGGTGTAATCCTTCAGCAGGGGGCTGTCGCAGACCATGACCTTATCGGCACCATAGCCGCCCAGCTCCTTGGCAATGCCTTCCACGTTGTCGCCCAGCAGCAGACCGGTGACCTCGCAGCCCAGCTCATCAGCCAGCTTGCGGGCCTCGCTCACCAGCTCGAAATCAGTGGGCATCAATGCGCCCTGGCGCTGCTCGCAGAAGACCCATACGCCCTTGTATTCGTTAAAATCAGCCATTGTAATCCTATGCTCCTTTCATCAGATCAGGTGCTTCTTGGCCAGGATACCAGCCAGCTGTGCGGCAGTATCGTCGCCCTTGAGCATGGTGCCTGCGCCCTTCTGCGGAGGAGTGAAGGACTTAAAGACGTTCGTCGGAGAACCCTTCAGACCGATGGTATCAACCTCGATCAGCGGATCGTCCTTCAGTGCGTTGTAATCAAACACTTCCATCGGCTTGTCGTAGCAGGTGAAGATGCCGTTCACGCTCATGTAACGGGGCTGGTTCAGCTCCTTGATGCAGGTCAGCAGGCAGGGAGTCTGCACCTTGACCATCATGTAGCCGTCTTCCAGCATACGCTTCACGGTCAGGGTGTTGCCATCCTTCTGGATGTCTGCCACGTAGGTGACCTGAGGCAGATGCAGCTTTTCAGCGATCTGCGGGCCGACCTGTGCGGTATCGCCATCGATTGCCTGACGGCCGCAGAACACAACGTCCTCGGGGCCAACACCGATCTTGTTGACGGCAGCAGCCAGGATCTGGCTGGTTGCGAAGGTATCGGAACCGCCGAACTCACGGCCAGAAACCAGAACAGCCTTATCTGCACCGCGGGCCAGCAGCTCACGCAGCATGCCTTCTGCCGGCGGGGGACCCATGGTAACAACAACGACTTCGCAGCCGGTAGCGTCCTTGAGCTTCAGAGCAGCCTCCAGAGCGTTCAGGTCATCAGGGTTGGTGATGGTAGCCATCGAAGCACGGTCCAGAGTGCCATCGGGCTTGACGGACACCTTGCCGGAGGTATCAGGAACCTGCTTTACACAAACAATTGCTTTCATTGTAACTCTTGCCTCCCTTACTTCAGCAGCGCGCCGGAAATGACCATCATCTGCACTTCGCTGGTGCCCTCGTAGATCTCAGTGATCTTGGCATCACGCATCATGCGCTCGATGGGATAGTCACGGGTGTAGCCGTAACCGCCGAACAGCTGCAGGCAGCGGCGGGTCACATCGCTTGCGGTGCGGGCTGCGATCAGCTTTGCCTGAGCAGCCTCAACGCTGTAACGGACCTTCTTGCCATCCATTGCTTCCTGCTTCTTCAGAGCAGCAGCGTAGACCAGATACTTTGCAGCCTCAACGCGTGCCTTCATCTCAGCCAGCTCGAACTGGGTGTTCTGGAATGCGGAAATGCTGCGGCCGAACTGCTTGCGCTCCTTGACGTAAGCAACGGTCTCCTCCAGAGCGCCCTCGGCGATGCCCAGAGCCTGAGAAGCAATGCCGATACGGCCACCGTCCAGAGTAGCCATAGCCAGCTGGAAGCCGCGGCCACGCACACCCAGCATACGGTCAGCAGGGATGCGGCAGTCCTCAAAGATCAGCTCGCAGGTGGAAGAACCGCGGATGCCCATCTTGTCCTCAGCCTTACCGACGGAGAAGCCCGGGTCGGTGCGCTCCACGATAAAGGCGGAGCACTGCTTGGTGGGACGGCCCTTCTTGTCAGGCACGATATCGGTGACAGCAATAACGATAAAGACGTTTGCGTAGCCGGCGTTGGTGATGAAGATCTTGGAACCGTTCAGGATCCAATCACCGGTCTCGGGGTCCTGCTTTGCAAAGGTCTGCTGACCCTGTGCATCGGTGCCGGCACCCGGCTCGGTCAGGCCGAAAGCACCCAGCCACTCGCCGCTGCACAGCTTCGGCAGATACTTTGCCTTCTGCTCGGGAGTACCATTTTCATAAATAGGAGCAGCACACAGGCTGGTGTGAGCAGAGACGATGACACCGGTGGTGCCGCAGACCTTGCTCAGCTCTTCCACTGCCATGACGTAGGACAGCACATCGCCGCCTGCACCGCCGACCTCAGTCGGGAAATAAATGCCCATCATGCCGAGCTTGCCCATCTTTTCGACGGTCTCTTTGGGGAAGTACTCTTCCGCATCAACCTTCTTTGCCAGGGGCTTGACTTCGTTCTCAGCAAACTCGCGGTACATTTTCTGTACCATCTGCTGCTGCTTGGACAGAGTAAAATCCATCGCTATATCCTCCTAACGGGTCTTTTTCATTTACCGGAATTGCCCGGTGCAAACAAATTCCTCCCGGCCGCTTTTCCACGGTCGGGAGAAACGTTTATCAGAATTTACAGCTGGTCAACAGGGGTCTTGGTGCGGTCTGCGTTGTAAACGTAGAAGCCCTTGCCGCTCTTGCAGCCCAGGTTGCCGCCACGGACCATCTTACGGATCAGCGGGCAGGCACGATACTTGCTGTCGCCGGTCTCCTTGTACAGCACATCCATGATGGCCAGGCAGATATCCAGGCCGATGAAGTCGCCCAGCTCCAGGGGACCCATGGGGTGGTTGGCACCCAGCTTCATAGCGGTGTCGATGCCGGCGATATCGGAAACGCCTTCCATCTTGATGAAAGCAGCTTCGTTGATCATGGGGATCAGGATGCGGTTGACGACGAAGCCTGCAGCCTCGTTGACCTGAACCGGCTGCTTGCCGATGGCAACAGAGATCTCCTTGATCTTCTCAACGGTCTCAGCGGGAGTGTTGCAGCCTGCGATGACCTCGATCAGCTTCATGCGGTCTGCGGGGTTGAAGAAGTGCATGCCGACCAGCGGACGGCTAACGCCCTTGCCGATCTCGGTAATGGACAGAGAAGAAGTGTTGGAAGCGAAGATGCACTCGGGCTTGCAGATCTTATCCAGTTCGCCGAAGGTGGTCTGCTTGACCTTCATATCCTCAAAAGCAGCCTCAACGACCAGATCGCAGTCAGCGCACAGGTCTTCCTTCAGGCCCGGGGTGATGGCAGCAACGATAGCGTCTGCCTTTTCCTGCGTCATCTTTCCCTTGGCAACCAGCTTCTCGTAGCCCTTCTTGATCTTTGCCAGACCATTCTCGGCCCACTCCTGCTTGATGTCGCACAGAGCAACGGTGTTGCCCTCAACCTGTGCAAATGCCTTTGCGATGCCCTGGCCCATGGTGCCAGCGCCGATAACACCGATCTTCATAGGAAACCTCTCCTTTAATATCAAAAATTATGTAGTAATGGATTAGTTGTTGGTGAACACTGCCTTGGGCTTCGGCTTCTCACGGCTCAGGAAGCAGGCCATGCCTTCCTTCTGGTCGTGGGTCTCGAAGCAGCTGCCGAACAGCTTTTCCTCGACCTCAACAGCCTTCTCGATGGGCAGGCTGATGCCGCCGTTGATTGCCTTCTTGCAGTTGCGTACAGCGATGGGTGCATTCTTTGCGATCTTGCCGGCCAGCTTCAGCACGTTCTCCATCAGTTCAGCCTGAGGATACACAGCGTTCACCAGACCAATGCGCAGAGCCTCATCTGCCTTGATGTTCAGTGCAGAGTAGACCAGCTGCTTTGCCATACCCATGCCGACCAGACGTGCCAGACGCTGGGTACCGCCAAAGCCCGGGGTGATGCCCAGACCCACTTCCGGCTGGCCAAACACAGCGTTGTCAGAGCAGATGCGGATGTCGCAGCTCATAGCCAGCTCGTTGCCGCCGCCCAGTGCAAAGCCGTTCACGGCTGCAATAACGGGGATGGGGAAGCTCTCGATCATCAGGAACACATCATTGCCCAGCTTGCCGAAGGCCTCGCCCTCTGCCTTGGTCATGGTGCTCATGGAACCGATATCTGCGCCTGCCACGAAGCTCTTGTCGCCTTCGCCGGTCAGAACGATGCAGCGGACATTCTCCTGATCCACAGCCTCAAAAGCTGCCTTCAGGTCTGCCAGAACTTCGGGGTTCAGGGCATTCAGTGCCTTGGGGCGGTCGATGGTAATGATCTCAACTGCGCCCTGCACCTCGGTTTTTACAAATGCCATTGTGAAAACCTCCTATTCAAATCTTATCAATTATCACAAACAGCCCCCGGACGGAGGAAAGGCTCTCCGGTTCCCTTCCCTGTCCGGGTCTGTCATTCAGTCAGGATTCCAAGAGGTGAAGCTTAGTCCATCTCAACGATGGTAGCGCAGCCCATGCCGCCGCCGATGCACAGGGTAGCCAGGCCCTTGTGTGCACCGCGATGCTTCATAGCATACAGCAGGGTGACCAGGATACGAGCGCCGGAAGCGCCGACCGGGTGGCCCAGAGCAATTGCGCCGCCGTTGACGTTCACCTTGCTCATATCAAAGTTCAGAGCCTGACTGACAGCCACAGACTGAGCAGCAAATGCCTCGTTGGCCTCGATCAGATCCATGTCAGCAACAGTCAGGCCGGTCTTTGCCATGACCTTCTTGGTAGCGGCGATGGGGCCCAGGCCCATGACTTCGGGCTCAACGCCTGCCAGAGCACCGGCGACCCAGGTAGCCAGAGGCTTCACGCCCAGCTCCTTGGCCTTCTCCTCGCTCATGATGACCAGAGCAGCAGCGCCGTCATTGATGGCGGAAGAGTTGCCGGCGGTCACGATGCCGTCCTTGGTGAAAGCGGGCTTCAGCTTTGCCAGCACTTCAGGAGCGCTCAGACGGGGGCCTTCATCAGTATCGAACACGGTGTCGCCCTTCTTGCCCTTGATCACAACGGGAACGATCTCGTCCTTGAAAGCGCCGTCCTTGATAGCCTTGTCAGCCTTCAGCTGGCTGTTGTATGAGAACTCGTCCAGCATCTCACGGGTGATGGGGCTGTAGCCGTACTTCTTCTGATAAGTCTCGTTGGTGCAGACATTCTCAGCGGTCATGCCCATGTGCTTGTTGAAGCCGCAGGCATCCCACAGAGCATCGTTGACCATGGTATCCACGATCTCGCTCTTGCCCATGGGTGCGCCCATGCGGTAGCCGTAACGAGCCTTCTGCAGTGCGAAGGGAGCCATGTCCATGTTCTCCATGCCGCCTGCGACCACGATGTCAGCATCGCCAGCCTCGATCATCTGAGCAGCCATGTTGACGCAGTTCAGACCGGAGCCGCACACCACGTTGACGGTGACAGCCGGGGTCTCGATGGGCAGGCCAGCCTTCAGAGCAGCCTGACGAGCGACGTTCTGGCCCAGACCGGCCTGAATGACGCAGCCCATGTAGACATGATCGACCTGCTCGGGAGCGACGTTTGCACGGTTCAGAGCTTCCTTGATGACGATGGAGCCAAGCTCAACTGCGGGAACGTTTGCCAGAGTGCCGCCGAATTTGCCAATAGCGGTACGGCATGCAGATGCGATAACGATCTTTTTCATGTGAATAGCCTCCTGAATTGTGTATGTGTTACTTTTCGTAAGCCATTTTTATCAAAAACGCCCGTAAGCGCTTTTACAAATTAGGTCTCGGGGTCTTTTTTCTGCCGGATCAGCGCATACTTTTCGTTGACCGCCTTTTCCACATTGGGTGTGACGAACTTACCGATGTCGCTGCCGTAGTAAGCTGCCTCTTTTACAATGGTGGAAGAAAGGTAGCTCCACTTGATGCTCGTTGCCAGAAACATGGTCTCGATGCCGGGCATCAGTGCGTGATTGGTCTGCGCAAGCTGGATCTCGTTTTCAAAATCCGTCACCGCCCGCAGGCCCCGCACCATCACCGAAGCGTGCCGTTTCTTGGCGAACTCCACGGTCAGGCCGTCGAAGCTCTCCACCGAAACATTCTGGATGCCTTTGCAGCATTCCTTTAGAAGCTCCACGCGTTCCTCCACGGTGAACAGCGGATTCTTTGCGCTGTTGTTGAGCACCGCCACGATCAGATGATCGTTGATCTTTGCTGCGCGCTTGATGATATCGAGATGCCCTTTTGTGACCGGATCGAACGAACCGGGATAAACTGCTGTTGCCATCGTCTGGTGTCCTCCTTGAGCGCTGTGAAAAGCGCGTTTTGGTTCTGCCATGATAGCACTTTCCAGTCTTGGGTGCAAGATTTTTGTGCAAGCTGTACGTTTTATCGTTAAAATTTAAACAATCAATGTCGTGCTGCATCGCAGCTGCCTGCTACGCTATAAGTAAACCATATCGTCAAAATTTTATCAAGTCCTTTTGCAAAGATTTTGGTTTTCCAGTACCAAACAATCGTCCAAAAACTCCTCGAATTTTGTCCATATTGCCAGTCGGTCAAAATTTTCTCGATAAACTATTGATTCTACACATTGTTAATGTTATAACTAAGTTGTGCAGATCTGCTGCCCTGTCCGACAGCTGCCTTCTGCTGGTTATCAGGATATCATCCGCCTGTGTCAGAGCTGTGTTCAAATTGCCAACAGGTGGTAAACATCCTGCAAAGATTTGTCCGTGCAGGAAGAGTAAATGATAAATTTACAATTCCTTTATGTTATTATAGGAGAGGATGGTTTATAATGGATTTTACGGAACTGTATGCTCAGAAGAAAATGACCGCCGCTCAGGCTGCCGCACTGGTCAAAAGCGGTGACTGGGTGGATTACGGCTGGGCTGTGAACACCCCTGTGGCGGTGGATGCCGAGATCGCAAAGCGTCTGCCTGAGCTGGAAGGTGTCAACTTCCGCGGCGGCATCCTGATGTGGGTGCCCGCGATCTTCCAGATCGACGATCCCGCTGCACACATGACATGGAACAGCTGGCATATGGGCGGCATTGAGCGCAAGGCCATTGCACAGGGCTTCTCCTTCTACTCCCCCATCCGTTATTCCGAGCTGCCCCGCTACTACCGCGAAAGCCCGGATCCGCTGGATGTGGCGGTGTTCCAGGTGACCCCCATGGACGAGCACGGCTACTTCAACTTCGGCCCCAGTGCATCTCATCTGGGTGCTGTGTGCGAAAAAGCCAAGAAGATCATCGTTGAGGTCAACAAGAACATGCCCCGCTGCCTTGGCGGCATGGAGAACTGCATCCATATTTCTCAGGTCACCGGCATCGTGGAAGGCGAGAACCCGCCCATCGGCCAGATGGCCGCTCCCGGTGCTGCTACCGAAGTGGATCTGAAGGTTGCCAACCTGATCGTTCCGCAGATCCCCAACGGTGCCTGCCTGCAGCTGGGCATCGGCGGTATGCCCAATGCCATCGGCAGCCTGATCGCACAGAGCGATTTGAAGGATCTGGGCGTGCACACCGAAATGTATGTGGATGCCTTTGTGGATATCGCCAAGGCCGGCAAGATCACCGGTGCACGCAAGCAGCTGGACAAGGGCCGTCAGGTCTACGCCTTCGGTGCCGGCACCCAGAAAATGTACGATTACCTGAACGATAACCCGGAGTGCATGTCTGCACCCGTGGACTACACCAACGATATCCGCAGCATCTCCGCACTGGATAACTTTATTTCCATCAACAACGCTGTGGACATCGACCTGTTCGGTCAGGTGAACGCCGAGACTGCAGGCCTCAAGCACATCTCCGGTGCCGGCGGTCAGCTGGACTTCGTTCTGGGCGCATACCTTTCCAAGGGCGGCAAGAGCTTTATCTGCCTGTCCTCTACCTTCTTTAATAAGAAGACCGGCCAGCTGGAGAGCCGCATCCGTCCCACTCTGGAAAACGGCAGCATCGTCACCGATACCCGTGCCAACATCCACTACCTGTGCACCGAGTACGGCTGCGTGAACCTGAAGGGCCTGACCACCTGGGAAAAGGCCGAAGCTCTGATCAGCGTAGCACATCCCGACTTCCGTGAAGACCTGATCAAGGAAGCCGAAAAAATGCACATCTGGCGCAGGAGCAACAAAATCTGATAAGTGCCGCGGAGATTCCTGCTGTCCGCGGCTGAAATGGAGTCTAACATGATGGACAAAAAGCCGCACGTCAAGCCCTATCTCTACGGAATGTTGGCAGGATTTGGAGCGATCTCCCTGAGCATTATCTTCTTTTTCCTGATCTACCGCTTCGATGGTTTTGGCGATGCCATCTCCACGCTGACCGGCATTCTGATGCCGTTCATCTACGGTGCCGTCATCGCCTACCTGCTCAAGCCTGTGTGCAACACCATCGAGAGCTTTCTGCGCCGGTTCATCCCGGAAAAGATGCATGGTCTGGTCAATGTGCTGTCCGTTACGCTGACCATCCTGTTCGGTCTGCTCCTCATCTACGCTTTGTGTATGATGATCATTCCGCAGCTCATTACCAGCGTGACCACCCTGTACTACACTGCGCAGCGCAACCTCGCAAAGTTCGTGCAGTGGGCGAATCATGTGGAGTTCATTGAGAACAACCAGCAGATCATGGACATGCTCAACTCTGCTTATGCCACCATCAGCACCAATATCGATGATCTGATCAAGACCCGGCTCCTGCCCTCCATGCAGAACATCGTCAGCGGTGCCGCAGTGGGTGTGCTGAACGTAGTGACCATGGCCAAGAACCTGATCATCGGCATCATCGTGGCCGTGTATATGCTGGCCAGCCGCAAGCGCTTTGTGCAGCAGGCCAAGCTGGTGCTCTACAGCATCTTCAAGCCCCGCTGGGCAGAGCTGATCAAGGAAGAAGTGAAGTATGCCGATAAGATGTTCGGCGGCTTCATCAACGGCAAGATCATGGATTCCGCCATCATCGGCGTGCTGTGCTATATCGGCTGCCTGATCTTCAAGTTCCCCAGTGCCCTTCTGGTTTCCGTGATCATCGGCGTGACCAATGTGATCCCCTTCTTCGGCCCGTTCATCGGTGCCGTGCCCGCCACCCTGCTGATCCTCATTCAGAACCCCATCAAGGCGCTGTGGTTCGTCCTGTTCGTTCTGGTGCTGCAGCAGCTGGACGGAAACGTGATCGGCCCCAAGATCCTGGGCAACACCACCGGTCTTTCCAGTTTCTGGGTACTGTTCGCCATCCTGCTGTTCGGCGGTCTGTGGGGTTTTGTGGGCATGATCGTGGGTGTGCCGCTGTTTGCAGTCATCTATGATGTGATCAAAAAGCTGGTCATCCACGGCCTGAAGCACAACAAGGAGATCGACCTGCTGCAGACTTACCACGACAGCTTCGGTGACCCGGAGGACGATGTTCCGGTAGAAACGTCTGCATCGGAAGCACCTCCTGTCGAAACAAATAATCTATAAATCACAATGCCCCGGCATTCCATGTGATACGCTACCCCTAGAGTAGACAGAGACAAAAACTCTGCGTACTCTGGGGGTATTTTCATGTCAAGAAAGAACAATCACTCTTCACGATTGACTGCTGCAACAACCGCCGTTACCAGCACCGTCTGTTCATCCAGATGTCGATGCAGGCTCATGTCGGTGCCATGAACCGAGCTGCACAAAAAATTCGCCGTCTCTTTGTGGAAACGGCGAACAAAAACCTTATATTATTTTTTTGTCTACTTGACAGAATGCACTTCAGTGATTCAGAGCGGGTCCTGTTTTGTTATTTCTGTTTCGTGCAGGGCTTTCTGGCTGCGTTTTGTGCCGTCACTCCACGGTCACGCTCTTGGCCAGATTACGCGGCTTATCCACGTCACAGCCGCGCAGAACAGCCATATAATAGGCAAACAGCTGTAACGGCACAATGAGCTGCAGCGGCATCAGGATATCCTCATACTCATCCAGCCGGATCACGGCATCTGCCACGCCTTCCGGCACCACGGCATCCTTTGTGGTAAACAGCAGCACCCTTGCGCCGCGGCTGCGGGTCTCCTTGGCATTGGAAATGGTCTTTTCGTACACCTGTTTCTGGGTGGCCAGTGCGATCACCGGCACGCCATCGGTGATCAGGCTGATGGTACCATGTTTCAGTTCACCGGCTGCATAGGCATCCGAGTGCACATAGCTGATCTCCTTGAGTTTCAGGCTGCCCTCCAGCGAGAGCGCATAGTCGAACCCGCGCCCAATGAAGAAGCAGCTCTGGGTGTTCACATAGCGGCTGGCAAGGTACTTGATCTGCTCACAATCTGCAAGGCGCGGCTTGATGACCTCCGGTGCGCGCAGCAGCTGGGCCGTATAGCGGCGGGTCTCTGCCTCGCTCAGCCGTCCGCGCGCATAGGCCAGCCGCAGTGCAAACAGATACAACATGCACATCTGCACCATATACGCCTTGGTGGATGCTACCGCGATCTCCGGCCCGGCGTAGGTGTACATTACATAATCTGCGGCACGTGCAATGGAGCTGCCCACCACATTCACGATGGCCAGCACCGGCACGCCGCGGCTCTTGGCCAGCTTGAGCGCTGCCAACGTGTCGCTGGTCTCGCCGGACTGGCTGATGATGATGACCAGATCGTTTTTTTCCAGAATGGGGTCCCGGTAACGGAACTCGCTGGCAATGTCCACCTCGGCGGGCACACGGGCCAACGTTTCGATGGCAGATTTGCCCACCATACCGGCATGCATAGCCGTACCGCAGCCCACCAGATGCACCCGGCCAATACCGCGCAGCACTTCATCGGTCAGCTCCGGGATGCGCAGCACCGGCAGTCCGTCCTCTACACGGGGGCTGACCGTGGCCATAATGGCCGCAGGCTGCTCGTTGATCTCCTTGAGCATAAAGTGGGGATAGCCGCCCTTTTCGGCAGCTTCCATATCCCAGTCCGCCGTCAGCTGCTGGCGCTCCACCGGCTCACCAAATTCGTTGTAGAAGCGGATGCCCTCTGTGGTGCAGACGGCCATATCCCCTTCTTCCAGCACGCTGTATTTCCGGGTATACTTGAGCAGTGCCGGAATATCCGAAGCCACAAAGTTTTCGCCCTCGCCCCAGCCGACGATCAGCGGGCTTTCCCGCTTGACTGCAAAAATGGTGTCCGGGTAATCCCGGAACAGCACGGCCAGCGCATAGCTGCCGCGCACCTTGGCAAGCGCCTGCTGCAATGCACGCAGCGGGTCACCGGTATAGCAGCTGTCGATCAACTTTACCAGCACTTCGGTGTCCGTCTCACTCTGGAAGGTATAGCCTTTTGCGGCCAAGCGCTCCTTGAGCAGGCCGTAATTTTCAATGATGCCATTGTGCACAATGCTCACACGCGGGGTCGAATGCGGGTGGCTGTTCACATCGCTGGGCTCGCCATGGGTAGCCCAGCGGGTGTGGCCGATGCCGCAGAAGCTTTGTGCCAGCTGCTGCGCCGCCAGCTTTTCCCGCAGGGCGGTGAGCCGTCCTTTGCTTTTTACCACGCGGATGCCGCCGTCCAGCGCAAGCGCCACACCGGCGGAGTCGTACCCGCGATACTCCAGCTTTTCCAGACCATCCAGCAGCACGTCCTGCGCACTGCGCTTACCGACATAACCAACAATGCCACACATACAAAATACCTCCATACCGACCGTTCCCGCGCAAAAAGGCGCAGTGATATCCAGTCAGCTTCCTAGTACAGTTTATGTTCTTGTATGGCTTTCTTTGAAGGGATCTGTTGCGGTATTGCTGCCGTTTTTTGCCCTTCTCTGCGGCTGGTCTAGCCCTCAGCCGGAGAAACATCCGCCGAATCTTTCGATGATTCCTCTCCTCGTCACCCTCGCGGCTGTCACCCGCGTGGCCCGGCGCTTTGCGTTACCTGTGTGCTGCGCTCTCCCCTTTCTGATGCCCCATTATAGCACAAAGGCTGGCTCAGCGCCAGCCCAAAGTTTTATGAAGTTTCGGCCGCCAGACCAGCCGGTACATCATGAGCATGTTATGCACTGCCCGGTCGTACAGCACAAAGGCAACATTGCCCATGACCAGCGTTGCCAGCGAGACAGCCAGCGCGGTGGTGCGCAGCTCCTGCGAAATGCTGCCTGCCGGCACCAGCAGAAATACCAGCCCGTACATGGCCAGCACTGTGCCGTTGCACAGCAGCAGCTTGCAGACAATGCGCAGAACCGCAGGGCGGATGCGCTCAAACTTCGGCTTTGCCAGCGGGTAATACCCCAGCAAAAACACAAAGATCAGCGCTACTTCCTTATCCGGCACGAACAGCAGTGCCAGCAGGCTGACTGCCGCATAGGCCGTCAAGGCCAGCTGCATCCCGCACTCCACGCACACCGTGGCAACAAGGAAGCCTGCCACTGCAGGCGCAATGAACATGGCAATGGGGATCACAGCTCCCAGCAGCATCAGTGCGACGCACAGCGCCGCCACAATGCCGCAGTAAGCCATGGCCCAGCTTTTTTGATGGTTTTGCTTCATGGGATCTCCCAGTTTTCGCGCTCAGCACCGGCTTCCAGCGGATCCACCGCATGGTGCAGACCAAGCAGCATGATGTTATCCAGCAGGCCGCGGTTCAATTTGATGTCCAGCATACTGTACACGCGGATCAGATCGTTGGCGGCAGCCAGTGCCTGACGGCGGGCGTTCTCCACCGCCGCAGCCTGTCCCCGCAGGTCGTTGACTACGAACACGTTGTAGCGGCCGCTGCTCTTGTCCATCTCAAAGCGCTCAGCCTTATCCAGCAGGTAAAAAATGCGGCCGATGCTGCTGCCGATGTAGCGCATGCTCTTGCGCTGGCTGGGGTCGTCGGTGGCAAGGGTGGAATACAGTGCACCGTAAATGTTGCTCATGGGTTCAGCGGCAAGAGAGTAGTTCTTGGCGCTCAGGTTCATCTGCACCACGGCCTGATCCCGCTCCTGCACGAACAGCCGTTCCAGCGCCGGGTTCTCCTGCACGGCACGCTCATAGGCGCGGCGCAGCAGCAGACGGTCCACCGCACGGCGCAGGCGCTTGAGCGGCCGCAGCTCGCTGTATTTGCGGTCCTGCAGGTTGTGCCAGCCCAGCAGCACCTCCACCTGTGCGGCCAGCCGGATGCCCTGGGTCTGGCACATGAGCCTGCGCCAGGCCAGTGTGCCCGGGACCCGCTTGCGCTGGCAAGTGGCCTGCCGCCCGGCCAGACTGTCCGAAAGGATGGCAAACAGCACGCCGTTGCTCCGCAGCAGATGGCAGGAATATAATCCGTACGCCTCGTACAGCTGACGTCGCACCCCGCGCAGATAGCGCAGGTAGATATTGTAATCCCGGATGGTGAGCTCCGGCAGATATGGCCGCATCCTACCCTTCATACGCACCTTTTCCTCCTCGGAAGAACCGCAGAATAATAAGGTAAGTATAATCCATTTTCAGCCCGGGTTCAACCATCCTTTGTAAAAAGAGCATGAATTTGTCTCATCTTTGCCGCACATGGCGCGGAACACAGCGTAAAACTTCCTGTATTTGCGTCCATTTCCATCTCCTGCCAATTCAGGCCCTGCTTTGTTTTTTTCCGGTAATTACCGGCTGCAATGTAAAAGCCGCACTGGACAGCTCCGGTGCGGCAGGTAACATTTTTCAATTACTTCTTGTTAAAGCGGTTCGGTGCAGTGCGCTTGCCGTCAAAGCCGGACTTCGGCATCGGCTTTGCAGTGTGCTCAAACTTGGGCGCGCTGTAGTACATATACAGCTGGCAGGGGATCATGCCGTTGTACATCTTGCGGCGCTTGTTGGCACGCTTGCCGTAGTGGGTCTCAAAATCCATATCGGCAGTGATCGCATACACGCCTGCACAGGGGTGTGCTTCCATCTGCCGGCCCAGCGTGCGGGCCAGCTTTGCAGCACCTTCAATGGTGCTCATACGCTCGCCATACGGGGGATTCGTCAGCACGATGGCCTCCTGCTTTGCGGCAAAGTCGGCCACATCAGCCACTTCAAAGTGGCAGCGCTTTTCCACACCGGCCAGCTTTGCATTGGCGTTGGCCAGAGCCACAGCGGCAGGGTCGATATCATAGCCAAAGGCTTCAAAGCCCACATCCAGCTTGGCCTCGGCCAGTGCCTTCTGACGCTGCTCGGCCCAGATGGCTGCCGGCACAAAGCCATAGCGCTCGGCGGCAAAGCGGCGCTTCAGACCGGGGGCAATGTTCATGGCTTTCTGAGCAGCTTCGATCAGCAGCGTGCCGCTGCCGCAGAAGGGGTCCTCCACCAGACTGTCACGGCGCACACGGCCAAGGTCTGCAATGGTAGCCGCCAAAGTCTCGCGGATGGGTGCCTCCATGGCGTTGCGGCGGTAGCCGCGCTTGTGCAGGCCGTCGCCGGTGGTGTCCAGCATGATCTCACACTGATCCTTGCGCAGCATGAAGCGGATCTTGTACTCCGCGCCGGTCTCCGGCAGCACAGAGGTGTGGTGCTTTGCCATCAGGCGCTTGACCACAGCTTTTTTGATGATGCTCTGGCAGGCAGGCACACTGGACAGCTGGCTGTTCAGCGAAGAGCCGGTGACCGGAAAGGCTGCGTCTGCGGGCAGCAGCTCCTCCCACGGGATACCGTACACGCCGTCGAACAGGTCATCAAAGGTGGCGGCCCTGTAGCGGGCCAGCAGCAGCATCACGCGCTCCACCGTGCGCAGATTAAGGTTTGCAGCAGCGATCATCTCTGCGCCGCCGGCAAAGCTCAGACGGCCATCGTCCACGCGGATATTCTCTGCGCCGATGCGGGTCAGCTCAAATTTTGCAGTGGATTCACACCCAAAAAAGCAGGGCGCGATCAGTTCAAATTTTGCAGGCATTGTGGTTCCTTTCTTTTATTACGGAAAAAACAGACCTGCCCGATCAAATGAGACAGGTCTGTTTCCGTTATTTTGATCAGGCTTGAAAAGCGCAGGCCTTTCCGCTCAGCGGCGGCCACCGCGGCCGCGAGGCGCATAACCACCGCCGCGGCGGTTATTGGTCTCGTGATCAAGATCGGCCATCTTCTCTTCGCTCTGGCTCTTGAAGCGGCTCATCATGTCCTCAAAGCTCATGTTATCGGAACGGACGGGAGCCTTGGGCTGCCATACACGGGGTGCGCTGTCGCGGGCAGGGCCTCTGCCGCCCTCACGCGGGGGGCGGCCAGCGCCGCCGCGGCCTGCACCAAAATGACCACCCTCGCGGGGGCCGCCCGGACGGGGACCACCAGAGCGCGGACCGCCTG
>NZ_FMFG01000084.1:0-1828 GCF_900066275.1 uncultured Faecalibacterium sp.
CTCTATCGCTGACAGATAAAAGGTATCGTGCACGTCCTCTCCGTAGAGTGTATATCGAAAAGAAGGACAAGAAGAAAAAACGTCCGTTGGGGATTCCCACGATGTATGACCGCGCAATGCAGGCTCTCTATGCTTTGGCACTGGAGCCGGTGGCGGAAACAACAGCAGATGGGAAATCCTTTGGTTTCCGAAAAGGAAGATGCGCACAGGATGCCTGCGAATATCTGTTCAATGCACTGTCGCGCAAGCACATTTCTCCGAAGTGGGTTTTGGAGGGTGACATCAAAGGTTGTTTCGACCATATCAGCCATGATTGGCTTCTGGCGAACATCCCCATGGACAAGAACATTTTGAAGCAGTTCTTAAAGGCGGGATTTATCTATCAGCGCGAACTCTTTCCTACCGAGGAAGGAACTCCGCAAGGTGGTATTATCTCCCCCATTCTGGCGAACATGACGCTGGATGGTATCGAGAAGAAGCTGGTCGAACGCTTTCACACGAACGCGCTCGGTAAGGTCGATTCAAGATTTAAGAATGCCCACAAAGTAAACTTCGTCCGCTATGCAGACGATTTTGTGGTCACAGCGGCAACACCTGAACTGGCTCTTGAAGCAAAGGAGCTGATTCGAGAGTTTCTCGCTGAACGCGGATTGGAACTTTCTGATGAAAAGACCATTGTCACCAACATTGACGATGGTTTCGACTTCCTCGGCTGGAACTTCAGAAAGTATAACGAAAAGCTGATTATCAAGCCTTCCCAAAAGGCGGTCAAGGCTATCGTTTCCAATATCTCTGACACGATTCTCCGCAGAGGAAAAGCGTGGCAGCAAGATGTTCTGATTATGAAGTTGAATGAACAAATTCGAGGTTGGACTAATTACCACCAGTCCGTATGCGCAAGTGATGCGTTCGCGTATCTGGACTATGTCCTGTACGAACTGCTGTGGCGATGGGCTAAAAGACGGCACCCAAAGAAGAACAAGTGGTGGATTTCCACGAGATACTGGCATCGTGTCGGTAATCGGAACTGGGTGTTCTCTACGGAAAACAAGGAGCTGATACGGGTGGACAGCACAGCCATTGTGCGACATACCAAGATAAAAGCTACTGCAAATCCGTTCCTCGATGAGGCGTATTTCCAAAAAAGGAAATTCGATAAAGGAATGCACCGGCTGACTGGAAAATTCAAGATGATTTGGAAAAACCAGAACGGACTGTGCTACCACTGCGGAATGCCGATGGATGTAACGGAAGAAAGAGAAATCTTCTACCTTGCACCAAAGGCAAAGGCTGGCATGGAAGATGTTCGCAATATGCGCTACGTTCATTGCACCTGTCAGCGTATTTATACTGAGAACCGCTTGAAGAAGTGATGAAATGCTTGAGCCGTATGACGGGAAACTGTCACGTACGGTTCTTAGGCGGGAAGGCGGTGGTAACACCGCTGACCCAGCCGATTACGCTCCGCTGGTGGAGCGTCTGCATGGACAGGTTATCCACATCGGTCCCGCCAGCACGCAGTATATCAACCCTATGGACATCAACAGCAACTACTCGGAAGAGGATAACCCTCTGGCTTTGAAAGCCGACTTTGTGCTGTCCCTGTGCGAACTGGTGGTGGGCGGCAAAGAGGGCTTGCAGCCGGTGGAAAAGACGGTCATTGACCGCTGCGTCCATGTGATCTATCGCAAGTATTTCGAGAATCCCACCCCGGAAAATATGCCGCTGTTGGAAGATCTGTACAACGCCCTGCTGACGCAAGACGAACCGGAAGCCCGCCATGTGGCGGCTGCGCTGGAAATCTACGTCAAGGGCAGTTTGAACATTT
>NZ_FMFG01000109.1:0-376 GCF_900066275.1 uncultured Faecalibacterium sp.
TGACCACCAACCGCAACCAGAAGTTCACCTACAACAGTGTTCAGACGCTGCTGACGAACAAACGGTACATTGGTGAAAACCACTTCAAGGATATCGTAATGCCGGACAGCATCCCGGCCATCGTGGACAAGGACTTGTTTGAGGAAGTGCAGCTGAAAATCAAAAAGAACAGCCGCGCTCCTGCCCGTCACAAGGCCGAGGACGATTACCTGCTTACCACTAAGCTGTTCTGCGGAATGTGCGGCGCGATGATGTTCGGCGAGTGCGGTACGGGTCGGAACAAAGTCGTTCATCATTATTATAAGTGCTCTACCGCGAAGCGTTTCAAGACCTGCAAGAAAAAGACCGTCCGTAAAGAGTGGCTGGAAGATTTGGT
>NZ_FMFG01000005.1:0-4377 GCF_900066275.1 uncultured Faecalibacterium sp.
CGCCGGGCGCGCCGCCGCTCTGCCGGCCGGAGCACCCGGCGCTGTAAAACGCCTCCCGCTGCACGCAGCGGTGCACCCAGCACAAAGGCTGCTGCACCGGCACCGGCAAAGGCTGCCGCAGCCATGTACCAGCGCAGAACACCGGCACTGCTCTGCCCTGCTGCGTAGCTCTGCACAGCAGCCAGCACAGCACCCATCCACACCAGATCCGGCACAAAAGCTGCACGCCCTCTGGCCGGGAATACAGCCCGCAGTGCGCCGATACTGGCTCCCAGCACCGTGCAGGCAGCGATCTCCTGCCCAAGGGCTGCAGGCGGCAGTACCGGGATCATCGCAGCAGGCGGCGCAGAAAACCGCCCGCCGGTGCGCTGGCCGTATATTCCAGCGTGTCGATGCGGCCGGTGAACTTCGCCTCCCCGGTCTCCAGATCCAGCGCCGCCATGTTCAGCTGCGCCCCGGTCAGATGCAGCGTGCCCTTGCCCGTTTCCATGGCAGCGCTGTCGGCATTGCAGTGCAGTACCTTCTGCACACCGGTCACCGTCAGGCGGGCGCGGCTTTCCAAGATCAGATCGTGCGGCGCGGGCTGCGGGTCTCTGGGTGTTTTTTCCGGCATGGTTCGTCTCCCCTTTTCTGGTGCATCCTATGCACCGGACCGGGGCTTTTATGCCTGCTCGCCCTCTGCAATGATCTCGTACATCTCGCGGGCCACATCCTTGGTGCGCGGCTCCACATCCGAGAGCACCTTTACCTTGATGGGCCGGTTGCCGAAGGTCACCTCGATGATATCGCCCGCCTTGACGGCCTGACTGGCCTTGGCGATCTTGCCGTTGATGAGGATGCGGCCTGCATCGGCCACCTCGTTTGCCACGGTGCGGCGCTTGATCAGACGCGAAACTTTCAAATATTTATCCAGACGCATGGTTCTTCCTCCTGTCACAAAAAAAGCCGCCGCACCCTCTTGCAGGCAGCGGCGGCAAAGCAGATACAGCTTACAGGGTGTCCTTCAGGGACTTGCCGGGCTTGAACACGATGCTGCGGGAAGCGGCAATGGTGATCGGCTCACGGGTGCGGGGGTTGATGCCCTGACGCTCGGCGCGCTCACGCATCTCAAAGGTGCCAAAGCCGGAAATGGTGATCTTTTCGCCCTCAGACATGGCCTTGCTCAGTGCTTCAAACACAGCATTGACAGCCTGCTCAGCGCTCTTCTTGCTCATCTCAGTGTTCGCAGCAACCTGTGCGATCAGATCGGTCTTCGTCATAAAAATACCCTCCAGATTTGTTACTTGGTGTTCTTTTTTCTCTATCGGAGCAGGTCACTCGACCTGAGTACCGCTTTGTTCTTTCTGCGCCAGCAGTTCTGCACAATAGCGCTTGGATGCAAAGGTCAGCGCTTCCTCCGCGTCCACACCAGCCAGCCGCATGGCATTGGTCGCAGCAAACAGCAGTTCTCCCGCCGCCTGTGCGTCCTGTTCCCGGTTCCAGCCGTCCAGTGCTGCCTGCAAAGCCTGCCGTGCCGTTTCCGGCGCAGACTGCTCTGCCCCGCAGCGGTCGGCACGCTTCTGCAGCTTCTGGGCACGCATCAAAGCAGGCAGCGTAACCGGCACTGTGCCCAGCTCATCGGCCAGAGTGGTGCGGCCCTTTTCCTTATTTTTGAGCGCATCCCAGCCGTTTATACCCGCATTTTGTGCCGCCGAGGACGCAAAGATGTTCGGATGCCGGAACACCAGCTTCTCGCACACCTCACGGCAGACATCCTCAAAAGTAAAGCGCCCGCGCTCTTCTTCGATCACCGCGTGGAACGCCACCTGCATCAGCACATCGCCCAGCTCTTCCTGCATCAACTGCGGATCGTCAGCATCAATGGCCTCCAGCGCTTCGCAGGTCTCTTCCAGAAAGTTCTTCCGGATGGAAGCATGGGTCTGTACCTTATCCCACGGACAGCCGTTCTCCGGGTCCCGCAGGATACGCAGAATTTCCAGCAGCTGCTCTGCCGTATAGGGTGCCTTTGGCTGCCAGTCCAGCACAGCGCTCACCTGCCTTGTAAAAGATACTGTATATTGTATCGCATCTCATGCAGTTTTGCAAGACAAAGTGCGCAAATTTCCCGCATTTCGCCTGCATTTTCCGCTCGCAAAAACAGGACGGTGCCCTGTGGGGAGCGCCGCCCTGTTGCTGAACCGTTTTATTACAGCTGTGCACCGCACTTGTTGCAGAACAGTGCATCGTCCGAGACGGGAGCACCGCACTGCGGGCAGGCTTTGTGCTCTTCCGGTTGGTCAGCAGGAACTTCCTCGTGCACCACATATTCCGCCTCGGCAACTTCCGCCGGGGTCAGGGATGCTTTCAGGCGGGCGATCTCCTGCTCGATGTTATCGATCATCTCGATATACTTATCCACCAGCGGCTGGTTTTCTTCCTTGCCCTTGGCCAGACTGTACACCAGTGCGCCCAACTGGCGCTGTGCCTTGAGCAGCTTGCCCTGCTCATTTACGATCAAAGCCTGAGTCTTGCCCTTTTCGGCCAGGTCCAGCGCAGCGTTCTTGCCTTTTTCGGCATATTCCAGACCCATTTCCTTGATCTTGTTGAAATCCATAAAAGACACCTCTCTTACTATCGGCCTGTTTATCGTGGGCCATGTGCGGATGTTATCTCCATTATAGCGCACAGGCCGCTCGTTTGCAATGAACGGACCGCATTTTTTACAGTTTGGTGCCGGTTTGGAAACAATTTTTTCGCATTCGGCCTAAATTCACACGATAATTTCACACATCGGCATTCTGTGCCCTGCGGTCGGCTGCGCCGCCGTAGAATTCCCGCAGCATGCTGTCCTCCGGCAGCAGCTCCAGCTCCAGCGGTGCCACATGCTCAAAGCGGCGGGCTGTCTCGTCCCACAGCTCTGCGTTGTGGCCTTCCAGCGTGAACTGACGGCGCACCACGCCCAGCAGCTTGGAGATCAGGCCCAGCTCGTAGGTAAAGGAGGTATCCAGCAAAAAGTCTGCCGTGGTCTTGAAGCCCTTGATATACCGCGTCTCACCGTCCAGCACGCGGTCCCACATGGCAAGGGTCTTTTCCGGGCTGCGGCCGCGCGCTGCAGCGTCCCGCAGGGTGCGGCGGCACAGGCGGATATCCTGCGTGTTGATGACGCGGCGGCCATCGATGCAGTATTCCTCCCGCAGGCCTGCATAGATGCGGTAGATGTCGTCGCCCTTTACAAGGCCGGTCAGCTCCGGGTTCAGCGCATGGATGCCCTCCACGATGCATACACCGCCCTGCAGGTCGATGGGCTCCACCTCTGCCGAGCGCTTTTCGGCAGAGAAATCGTAGATGGGCAGCACGGTCTTGCCCGTCTCGCTCAGTTCCCGCAGGCACTGCTTGATGAGAGGCAGATCCAGCGTATCGGGGTTCTCGTAGTCCAGCGTGCCGTCCGGCAGGCGCGGATAGAACTCTGCGCCTTTGAAGAAATTATCCAGACTGACCACCTGCGCCGGGGTCCCGCGCTTTTGCAGAGCCTTTGCAATGCAGTGGGCGCTGGTGGTCTTGCCGCTGGCCGACGGGCCGGTGAGCATGACGATTTTTGCGCCGGAAAGCTGCACTTTCTGGGCGGCGTAATCTACCCTTTGGGCATAGCTCTGCTCACTCAGGTCGGCAAGTGCCTGCGGGCTGCGGGCTGCCACATTGTACAGATCGATCTCAACCAGACGTTTGGGTACCCAAATCGTGATCATAAAAATCAGCCACTCCTTTTTTGCGTTCCAGCACCTCCGCAAAACGCTGGATATATTCGTTCGGATACTTAAAATTGAAAATGCGCTGCATCCGTTTTCCGCCGTCGGCCACCAGCTTGGTGCTGCCGCCTGCACCGGCGGAGAGGATGGTCTGGACTTCCTCCATGATATAGATGTTGTAATATCCCTCGTGGCCCGGCTTGCACCAGCCCACGTTCTCCAGGTTCTGCAGAGTATTCTTCTGGCGGTAGAGGTAGTAGGGCCGGTAGCCCGCTTCTGCCAGCAAACGGCACTTTTCCAGCATGGCGGCGACGTCGGCGTAGTCGTTCTCCTTCTGGTCCTCAATGACGATGCGGGAAGCGCGCTTGAGGGTGAGGGTGTGCACGGTGATGTTCTCCGGGTCCAGCGCGATGGCCTGCCGCAGGCTGCGCTCAAAACTTTCCACCGTGTCGCCGGGCAGGCCGGCGATCAGGTCCATGTTGATATCATCATGACCGGCCTTGCGCGCTTCGGCATAGCAGTCCAGAATGTCCTGCGCCGAGTGCTTGCGCCCAATGCCCGCCAGCACCTCGTCCGAGAAGGTCTGCGGGTTGATGGAGATGCGGGTAGCGCCGTATTCCTTGATGACCGCCAGCTTTTCCGCGTCCGTACA
>NZ_FMFG01000005.1:4634-20893 GCF_900066275.1 uncultured Faecalibacterium sp.
ACAAAGCTGCAGTAGCTGCACCGGGACGGGCAGAACGGGATGCCGATGTACAGGCTGTAGGTCCCGGGTTCATTGCCCACTTTCAAAATCGGCTCCTGCAGGTCGGCAATGGCCTTGGCCATCTGGTATTTCTGCTGGGAGCAGTCGAACCGGTCAAGGAAAAAGTGGTCGATCTCCGCTTCCGTCCAGCCTGCGGCGCGCTTGTCATGGATGAGCCGCACCGGGCGCACACCGGTCATTTTGCCCCATGGCGGGCGGATGCCGGTCCAATCCCGCAGCAGATCATAGGTCAGGCTGGCAAGGCTGAATTCCGGGGTCTCGCCGCCCTGTTCCACAGGTGCGGGCAGCGGTGCGTGTCGTTCAGCACTTCTGCCGTCCTGACGCACCAGTGCATGCAGGCCGTCCGGCGTTTTTTCTGCCCAGACGCAGTCCTCGGCGTTCTCCGGCGGGGTGAGGGTGAGCGGTGCCATGGGGTAAAACAAACGCACCAGATGCTCCACTTCGTAGCCGGAAGGCAGGCCGGTAATATAAATCTTCATGTTGTTCACTCTTTAAAATAAATCATTGTTGCCGCGCACAGCGCTGCGGATGAAGTAATTGTTGTCCAGTTCATCGCCAAAGGTGGAGAACTCGCCATGGCCGGGCAGCACCTGCGTGCCGCGCGGGATGGGCAGCTTTGCCAGTTTACGCAGACTCTCGGCCATCTGTGCACTGCTGCCGCCCTCCAGATCGGTACGGCCGATGCTGCCTGCAAACAGGGTATCGCCGCAGAAGAGATACTCGCCGCACAGCAGCACCACGCCGCCGGGCGTATGGCCGGGCGTGTGCCAGACCGTGAACTGCAGCTCGTCTACCGAGACAGTCTCCCCTTCTGCGTAGCCGCAGTCCGCTGCGCTCAGCGGATACATGCGGTCGCCTGCAAGGTCGGCAGCCTCACAGTAGAGCTTTGCGTTCCACTCGGTGCGCAAGGCTTCGGCGCTGCCCACATGGTCGTAGTGGCCGTGGGTGCACAGGATGGTGGTGAGCTGCGCATTGTTTTTCTTTAAAATTTTATCGTAGGTCTGCGCATCTGCCGCCGGATCAATGATCACGGCATGGCCTGCGTCGGAAATGAGCAGGAAGGTATTGGTATACAGCGGCGCAGCGCCCGGAATATGAAAAGCCTGCATGGCGGTCACTCCTTTTTCTTCCACTCGTCGGTATCGATGATAATGGTGCAGGGTCCTTCGTTCACAAGAGCCACCTGCATATCCGCGCCAAACTCGCCGTGCTGAACATCCTTCAGGCCCTGTTTGTTCATCTCTGCAAGGAACAGCTCGTAAGCATCCACGGAGAGCGGCGGCTTTGCGGCCTTGATAAAGCTGGGCCGGTAGCCTTTTTTCGTGTCGCCGTAAAGGGTGAACTGGCTCACCACCAGAGCCGAATAGCCAAGGTCCTTTGCGCTGAGATTCAGCTTGCCCTCTGCGTCCGGAAAGATGCGCAGGCCCGCGCATTTATCGGCAAGCTTGGGCACGATGTCCAGACTGTCGGTATCCCTGACACCCAGCAGGATCATAAGGCCCGGCCCGATGGCCCGCGGCTCACCGCCGTTTACCCGCACACTGGCGGAAGACACCGCCTGAATGACTGCACGCATGTTTTAGCTCCTTGTCACCTTGAGCACGTCCTTCACCTTGGAAAGTCTTGCGACCACACGGTTGAGGTGCTCGGTATTGTTGATGCCGATGGTCAGACTGACCATGGCGCAGTTGTTTTCCACCTGACGGGCGTTCACCGCATAGATGGGCACCCGGATATCCGCCAGCGCAGCCAGCACATCCTGCAGCAGCTCGTTGCGGTTCAGCGCGATGATCTCAATGCCGGCCTTATAGCTGTCCTTGACGCTGTCGGCCCAGTACGCCTTGACCCAGCGGGGGGCGTTGGTGGGATCCTTCATGCTGGAAATGGCGTTCACGCAGCTCTGCTTGTGGATGGAAACGCCAAAGCCGCGGGTGATAAAGCCCACGATGGGGTCGCCCGGCAGCGGGCTGCAGCACTTGGCAAACTTGATGGGAGTGTTATCGAAGCCTTCCACCACCACGCCGTCGGTGGCGTGCACACGGCTCAGGTCCACCTTGGGCAGGTCTTCCCCGGCCTTTTCCTCCGAAGCTTTCAGCTTCTGCCACTCCTCCTTGAGCTTGGGCAGGCAGTTGGCAATGGTCATGCCGCCGTAGCCGATGGCGGCATAAAGCTCCTCGGCATTGTTCTGGCGCAGGCGGCGGGAACAGCTGTTGATAAAATCGTCCAGCTGGTCGTCCGGAAGGATGATCATTTCCCTGCGCAGCTCACGGGCCAGTGCATCACGTCCCTGCGTGATATTTTCCTCTCGGCGCATCTTTTTGAACCAGTTTCGGATCTTACTCTTTGCTTCGCTGGTGCGCACGATCTTGAGCCAGTCGCGGCTGGGGCCTTTGTCCGCCGGGCCAAGGATCACTTCGATGATCTCGCCGGTGGAAACGATGTGGTCGATGGGCACCATGCGGTTGTTCACCTTGCAGCCCACCATGCGGTTGCCCACCGCCGAATGGATCGCATAGGCAAAATCGATGCAGGTGGCGCCGGTGGGCAGGTTGATGACATCGCCCTTGGGGGTAAAGGCAAACACTTCCTCCGGCAGCAGGTCGCTCTTGAGGTCGTGCAGCAGATTGCCGGAATCCTCGCTGACGCGCTGGTTTTCCAACAGCTGGCTCACCCATGCCAGACGTTCGTCCAGCTTGTCGTGGCCATCCAGACCTTCTTTATACTTCCAGTGGGCCGCAACGCCGTACTCGGCCTGCTCGTCCATCTTGCGGGTGCGGATCTGCACCTCAAAGGGGATGCCCTCGTGGCCGATGACGGTGGTGTGCAGGCTCTGGTAGCCATTGGGCTTGGGAGTGGAGATATAGTCCTTGAAGCGGTTTGGCAGCGGATGGTACATATCGTGGATGAGGCCCAGAGTGCTGTAGCACTCGGCCAACGTATCCAGAATGACACGCACCGCATAGATATCGTAGATCTCATCAAAGGACTTGTTCTGCATGATGGTCTTGCGATAGATGCCGTAAATGCTCTTGACGCGGCGCTTGATGGTAGCGCCCTCAATGCCGCTTTCGGCCAGCCGCCGCTCGATCACACCGGACACCTTTGCAAGGAACTCCTCGCCTGCACGCTCACTGAGCATCCGGCTGATCTCCTCGTAGCCCACAGGGTCAAGGTAATGCAGGCTGCGGTCTTCCAGCTCTTCCTTCACGTTCAGGATGCCCAGACGGTTGGCGATGGGGGCATACACCTCCATGGTCTCGCGGGCTTTATCGCGGCGCTTCTGTTCCGGCCATGCATCACCGGTGCGCATGTTGTGCAGCCGGTCGCACAGCTTAATGATCATCACGCGCACATCGCGGCTCATGGCCAGCAGCATCTTGCGCAGGTTTTCAGCCTGCAGTTCCTCAATGTTAGAGAACTGGATCTTGGTCAGCTTGGTCACGCCGTCCACCAGCAGGGCAACTTCCTCGCCAAAGGCGGCTTTCAGGTCGTCCAGCGTAGTGGGAGTGTCCTCCACCACATCGTGCAGCAGGGCCGCAGCAATGCTCTCGGAGTCCATGCCAAGATCCAGCACCAGCCGTGCCACAGCCAGCGGATGGCAGATATACGGCTCGCCGCTGCGGCGGCACACCCCCTTGTGGGCAGTGTTGGCAAGGTCATATGCCTTTTCGATCATCTCCATATTGTAGGAGCGGCCGCTGGCCTTGATGGCCTCACACAGCTTTTCCCAGGTAACGATCTCCGGCCGCACCTCCGAAGGCAGCGCGCCTTCCGGGGCATCGGCCAGCTGTGCTGTTGCAGAAACGGTAGCCGTTTCCTGCACCGGTACCGGCTGATGCAGGTGGGTCTTTGCGGAGTAGAGATCCTCTTCCCGCACCGGCTTCGGTGCAGGGACCGCAGTTTTCTTTCCCTCTGGCATTTTACATTCCCTCCAAACATTTCAGGATCGGGGCATCCGCAAGGTTCTTTTTGCCCTGCGCAGGCACAAGCTCCAGATATTTTGCCCCACCCTTTTCCACAGCGGCGATCAGGCCCACCTGTTCCAGAGCCGTCACTGCCACCAGTGTTTTGCCTGTATTTTCCTCACCCAGCTTCGCACACAGCGGCTGCAGATCTTCTGCGTGCCAGCGGCGCGCCTGCAGCTCACGGTACACTGTGACGATATCACTGCGCTCAGGCGTAATAAGCTTTTTCTGTTCCTCAGTCAGGGGCGTGCCGCGGCGCAGCGCCACCACAAAAGCAGCCTGCTCCGCAAGCTTTGTGCCCAGCCCTGCCGGATGCAGGTCCAGAATGCGGCCCGAAAGCTGTGCGCCCCGGGGCGAATCGTAGACCGAAAGGTTCAGCGCAGCATCCACCACATCGCCCATGGCATAGGGCAGCTGTTCCGGCGGCATACCGAACCACACGGCATACACGCTGGCATTGCCCTGCCGCAAGCGCAGGCGGCTGTGCCTGCCCTCCGATACCGGGTATACCCCATCCAGCACGGCGTTCTGCAAAAGGAACACCGGGGTCGGGTTCTCGGCCCCATAGGGAGCCAGCTGGTCGAGTTTCCGCACACTTTCCACGGTCACACGGTCCAGATGGATGGGCAGGTCGCACTCCAGCGGGGTGGTATGCAGCACCGGGCATTCCCGTGCTGCCCAGTCGTTCAGGCGGCGGCGCAGAGCGGGCAGATTTTCTTCCCGCACCGAAAGGCCCGCAGCCATGGCATGGCCGCCGTAGCGGATGAGCAGATCTGCGCAGGCACCAATGCAGGCATGCAAATTGAAGCCCTGCACGCTGCGTCCGCTGCCCTTGCATTCGCCGTGCTCGTCGATCGTCACCACGATCACAGGCCGGCCAGTGCGTTCCACCAGCCGGGATGCCACGATGCCAATGACACCGGGGTGCCAATCGCGGCCCCACAGCAGCATCACGCGGTCTTCCAGCCGCTCCGGTTCCTGTTCCAGCAGTTCCTGCGCGGCCTTGAAGATCTGCAGCTCTGTCTCCTGACGCTTTGTATTGATCTCGTTCAGTTTATGGGCCAGCTCTGCGGCGCGGTCCGGGTCCTCACACATCACCAGCTGCAAAGCCGTAACAGCGTTGTCCATGCGGCCAGCCGCATTGATGCGGGGCGCAATGGCGTAGCTGACATTTTCTGCGGTGACCGGTCTGCCCGCAAGGCCCACCTCTTCCAGCAACGCTTCCAGACCCGGACGGTCCGTGTTCTGCAGCTGGCGCAGGCCCGCCTTGACAAGGGTGCGGTTTTCGCCGGTAAGCGGCATCACGTCCGCCACAGTACCCACAGCGGCAAGGTCGCCGCAGTAGTCCAGCATTTCTTCCGGCGGGCAGCCATCCAGTGCGGCACACAGCTTGAACGCCACACCCGCACCGCACAGGCCCTTGAAGGGACTGGTGTCGTCCTCACGACGGGGGTCTACCACGGCAATGGCCTTGGGCAGAGTTTCCGGCGGCAGATGATGGTCGGTAATGATCAGGTCAATGCCCAGTTCAGCGGCATAATCGGCTTCTTCCACAGCAGAAATGCCGTTATCCACCGTCACGATCAGCTTGCAGCCCTTATCGTGGATGGAACGGATGGCATTGCGCGAAAGGCCGTAGCCGTCGCCCTCGCGGCTGGGCAGCATACATTTTACGGTAGCCCCCATGCCCTTGAGATGCTGGTACAGCAGGGCCGTGGCCGTCACGCCGTCCACGTCATAATCGCCGAACACCACAATGGTCTCGCCCTCGTCAATGGCCCGCCAGATGCGCTCGCAGGCCTTGTCCATATCGGTGAGCAGCGAAGGGTCGCTCAACTCTTCCTCACCGGCAAGCAGAGTCAGTGCTTCGGTAGGGTCGGTAATGCCGCGTGCCGTCAGCACGCCCGCCAACAGGGCATTTTCCTTCTGCTGGGCGGCAAGGGCGGCCGCATATTTTTGCTCGCTCCACGGCTCGTCGTCCTGTGCGTTATATTCCAGTTCTTCGGTGGCCTGCTCCGCAATCGCCTGCGTCAGCTCCCGCAGCGCGGCACGGTCCAGCGGCTTCAGATTCCATGCACGGTAGGTCATTCAAAATTTCCTCCCGTCAGGCCGTCGTTGGCCAGCATTCCCTGCAGGGCGGCGATCTCAGAAGAGACATCCATCGCTACATCCGAGAGCAGCGTATCATACAGGGTGTCGTAGGCCTGATTCAGCGTGTGAAGGATGCCCGCGATATCGCGGCGGATGGTCTCGGCGTTTTCGCCCTGCTGGCCCTGCACATCGTTGTAGGTGTGCAGCAGCTTGAGGGTAGTGGGGATATAGTATTCCGCAAAGCGGCGGGCCTTGGGCAGGCTTTCCGGGTGTGCTTCCAGCCAGTCACAGATGGCAGTGGTGGTGGTCTGCATATGGTCCAGCTCTTCGCGGCCCTGCGCATCCTGCATCAGCTGTTTTTCCTGCTGCAGCACGGCGGCAAAGCGGCGCGCCGTCTCAAGATTGAGCGGCACATCGTCTGTTTTTTCTGCTGCCGGTTCCGGCTGCGGCGGTGCCTTGGAGGCTGCGGCAGCTTCCTGCGCGGCACGGTAATCCTCAGCAGTCAGGTAAAGCTTTTCCGCTTTTTCGTCCACCCATGCACTCAGCCAGCCATTGCGGATGAATCTGCGCACCCGCTTGAGTGCCCGGGCCTTTTTCTCGTCCACGGCTTCCAGCGGCAGGCCCTTTTTGCAGTCAAAGCCTTCTGCTGCCTCGGCCAGACGGAGCAGCGTCTTGCTGGCCTTCAGGCGGGACGCACCGGCAGTGATCATCCACACGAACACGGCGGTGACAGCCGCAAAGCACCAGCCGGTGATCCGCACCGCCCCCAGCGCAAAGCTGCCCATGGCTGCAGCATTTTCAGCCATAAAGCTGTCCTGCAGAAGAGCCTGCAGAACCGCCGCATTGGGCGTAAACAGGCCCGCCGCACCCAGACAGGAAACCGCCGTGATGCCAAAGATCACCGTAAACGTGATGCCGACTGCCAGCAATGCACAGCCTGCGCTGTAGCGCTTTTTGGCACTGGCGCGGATCTCGTCTGCCGGGGTCGTCTCTGCCTTGCCGAACATCTGCCGGAACCAGCCGGAAACACCTGCGGCCTGCGCGTTGATATTGTCCTCATTCAAGCCCTGTTTTTTCGTATTCTGCGCATTCTGACGGCTGCGGTAGTATTCCTCCCGGCTGCTGCGGAACGCCTTTGCCGCTTCGCCAAGGCCAAAGTTTGCAGCATTCACCGCCGCACGGCCCACACCATAGGCGCGGTCGCCAATGTCCTCCCCTTTGCCCTCAAAGCCATGGGCAAAGGCATCCGACACGGTATCGCCAAAGGCGCGCAGCTGGTTTTCCAGCTCCTGCTGCACCTGACGGCCCTCATTTTCTCTCATTGTATCGTTTTCACGATCGTTCATCAAATTCTTCTCACCCTTCTGCCGGTGCATACCGGCTGATGATGGCGCGGGCCACCCGCAGGCCATCCACGGCGGCGCTCATGATGCCGCCCGCATATCCGGCGCCCTCGCCGCAGGGATACAGACCTGCCAGCTGGGTGCATTCAAAATTTTCTTCCCGCTTCAGCCGCACCGGGCTGCTGGTGCGGGTCTCAAGACCCGTAAGGATCGCTTCCGGCGCGGTATAACCCGCAATTTTGCGCTCGTAGGCGCGCAGGCCCGCCCGCAGCGTTTCGGCCAGCTCCTGCGGCAGCAGTGCGCCGAGGTCTGCCGCAGCAACGCCGCGGTCATAGGTAGGCTGCACGCGTCCAATGTTCAGCTGGCCGCGCCCTTCCAGAAAGCTCTGGATGTTCTCTGCCGGAGCGGCATACTCCCCTGCACTGCGCCCAGCGGCGTAGGCTCTGGCTTCCAGCTCCCGCTGGAACGCGATGGCCCGGCGCGGATCGTCTGCAAAGTCCTTGCCGCCCACGCTCACCACCACGGCCGCGTTGGCATTTTTGCCATTGCGGGCGTGGAAGCTCATGCCGTTGGTCACTACACGGCCTTCCTCGCTGGCCGATGCCACCACCTGCCCGCCGGGGCACATGCAGAAGGTGTAAACGCACCGCTCCCCCACATGCTGGGAGAGCTGATACTCGCCCCGCGGCAGAGCCGGATGCCCGGCAGCCTCGTGATATAAGCTCTTTTCGATCTCACTCTGCAGATGCTCGGCACGGAAGCCCACGCTGAACGGCTTGCATTCCAGCTGCAGGCCGCCGTCCATCAGCATCCCGAAGGTATCGCGGGCCGAGTGGCCCACCGCGAACACCAAAGCTTCGCAGGCAAAGGTGCCATTTGTGGTAAAAATGCCGGTGAGCTGACCATTTTTCTGTTCAAAGCCGGTCAGGGCCGTGTTGAAATGCACCTCACCGCCCAGAGCTTCGATCTCCTTGCGGATAGAGGTGATCACACCGCGCAGCAGGTCGGTGCCCACGTGGGGCTTCTGCTTCCAAGCGATCTCCTCCGGCGCACCGTGCTGCAGGAACACCTCGGTAACAAAGCCGCACAGCTCATCGCCGATGCGGGTGGTCAGCTTGCCATCCGAAAAGGTACCGGCACCGCCCTCGCCAAATTGAATGTTCGCATTCACATCCAGTTCGCCGGTAGCAGAAAAATGTTCCACCGCCTTTACGCGCTCGTCCAGCGCCGGGCCGCGCTCCAGCACAATGGGCTGATAGCCCTGCCGGGCCAGCAGCAGCGCTGCAAACAGGCCCGCCGGGCCAAGGCCGCACACCACAGGCCGATGTGCCAGTGGCTGAATGCCATTCTGCACCGAAAAATCCACCTTCTGCTGCAGAGAAGCATCACCACAGCGGGCTGCAAAAGCCGCTTCCTCGGCAGGTTCTTTCAGGGTGACAGCCACGGTATACACCAGCTTGGGCTGGCCGTGGCGGGCATCCACCGAGAGCTTTGCCACGCCCAGATGCTGCACCTTTCCACGCGGGATGCGGGCGGCGTGCAGGGCTTTTTCAAATGCCTGCGGCTCTCCGGCAGAGAGCGGCAGACGGATGTTGCGAACCAGAATCATGTTATCGTGTGTTCCTTTTTGTTTCAGTTGCTTTCGATGCGGCACTGCAGCACATAGCTGCCCAGTGCAAAGATCTTGCCGTTGGAGGGCACATACAGGCGGCAGGCGATGTTCTGCTCGCCCGTTGCCACCGAGAAATCCTCGGCATCGATCTCAATGACCACCTGCTCCGGGGTCAGCGTTTCGATCGCGCCCTTGGGGCCGCAGAGCGTTACATTCATCAGGCGTTCGGTCTGCACCGTCAGCTGGTAGGTAGAGGGCAGGTTGACCACCTGCACGCAGGTATTGGGCAGGTTCATGGTCTTGGTTCCCAGATTGGAGCAGTCAAAGCTGACCGTAATGGTGGAAATGTTATCCAGCAGATAGATGTCTGCGGGCAGGTCGATGGGCAGCTCATAGCTCTTGTTCAGTGTAAAGGTGGAAAGGTCGATATTGCCGATGGGCAGCGTGGACAGCATATCGATCTTATCTGCCGGACCTGCCACCTTGAGCTGCTTGCGGCTGAGTGCATATACCAGCATCGAATCATCAAAATCACGCGGTGCATTGATGAAATTCACGTCCACCGGCAGCGTTGCCATCTTGTACACCTGCAAGGTCACATCCACGCTGTTCTCTTCCAGCTCCGTGTACTCAAACTTGACTTCCTTGCCGCCGGAGGTATAGAAGCGCAGCGGCGTGTTCAGCGTGATGGACTCGGTCAGTTCGCCGCTGTAGGTCACCTCTGCAGTGCAGGTAGCAACTTTATTCAGCTCACTGCTGGGGCCGGAAAGGGTGATATTCTCCTTGGAAACATCCGTACTATAAAGGATATAGCCGTCCGCGATGGTCAGGTAGTTGGTGGTAATGGTAACGGGCAGGGTCTTTTCCTCCACCACGTCAAACACCACATCCACCGTGTTGTCATTGCCTTCCATGGTCACGGTCACACCGTTCAGCAGGCCGTTGGCACCGCGTACCAGCAGGCGCAGGGTCTTTTCGCCGCTGTCACGTACGCTGGAGAAATCCGGGTAGACCACAAAATCGGAAGCCGTCAGCCCGCCGATGGTGTAGCCGTCGCCGGAGATTTTCAGGTTCACGGTCTTATCCTCGGCGCTGACGATGCTCAGGCCCCGGGAGGTGTAAGCAGCGGAATCGTAGGTATAATCCACCGGCACATTGTAGATGGTGTTGCTGGTGCCGGGCTGGACGATGATGGTGACCACCATCCATGCAACGATGGCACCCAGCACCGAAAGTGCCAGCCGGATGCGGCGGTCGTCCAGAATGTTTTTCTTATGGGCGACCGCAGGCTTTGCGCCATTTTTCTTGTTGGGTTCGTTGTTCATTGCGCATCGTCCTCCTTCTGGCTGACCCATTTCCACAGACGGTCCAGCTGACCGCGCCAGCCGCTGACCGTCGTCTTTTCGGTGGTGGTCTCCTTAGGGATCATCTCATCCACCAGACGGGTATACAGGGTCTGGCGGTCAAAATGGCGGATCAGCACGCCGTTCTTTGCCATGGAGATGATGCCGGTCTCCTCGCTGACCACGATGGCGATGGCATCGGAATTTTCGGCAATGCCAAGGCAGGCGCGGTGACGGGTGCCCATATCCTTGCCAAGATCCAGATTGTTGGAAAGCGGCAGCACACAGCCCGCGGCTTTGATGCGGCCATTCTCAATGATGGCAGCACCATCGTGCAGGGGCGTGCCCTCGTAGAAAATGGTGCCCAGCACTTCCAGATTGACCGCACTGTTCACCGGCGTGCCGGTGCGCACGATCTCCGAAAGGTTCGTGTGGCGTTCCAGCACGATCAGTGCACCGGTCTTGGTCTCAGAAAAGCGCTCTGCCGCATCGCAGATGGCAATGATGGCGCTGCGCCATGCACCCTTCAGGCTAGGATCGTTGTAGCGGCCTTTGACATTGAACAGCTTGGCGGCCCACTGGTCGGTCTGGCCCATGCGCTCCAGCGCACGGCGGATCTCCGGCTGGAACAGCACCACCAGCGTCAGCAGGCCCACCTGCAGCAGTGAGTTCAGCAGCCATGTGACGGTACGCATATTCAGCGTTTCTGCCACCAGATAGACGGCCATCACCAGCAGCGCACCTTTGAACAGCTGGCCGGCGCGGGTGCGGTTGACAATGCCCAGCAGCTGGTAAATCAGGAAGGAAATGATGATGATATCCAGCAAATCGACCAGTTTGAAGGTCTGGAAATTTGCAATGATCGCGTTCAGAGTCATTGGTACACGCTCCCGTTTACAGTGTTTCGATCAGGGCAACAGCGTGGGCGGCAATGCCCAGCCCCTCACCGGTAAAGCCCAGATGTTCCTCGGTGGTGGCCTTTACACTCACGGCATCCACCGGCAGGCCGAAGGCATCGGCCAGATTCTGGCGCATGGCCGGAATGTACGGCGCAAGCTTGGGCCGCTGACACAACAGCGTCGCGTCGATATTTTCAACGCGGAAGCCGTGCTCCTTTAAAATTTCGGCCACACGGCGGGCCAGCTTCAGGCTGTCGGCACCGGAGTAGGCCGGGTCATTGTCCGGGAAATGCTGGCCGATATCCCCCAGCGCAGCGGCACCCAGCACAGCATCCATCACCGCATGGGCCAGCACATCTGCATCCGAGTGGCCCAGCAGGCCTTTTTCAAAAGGCACTTCCACGCCGCCCAGGATCAGCTTGCGGCCTTCCACCAGACGGTGCACGTCATAACCATGTCCAATGCGCATTTTGTGTTCCTCTTTCTGTTCCGGGCGGGGCAAGTCCTCGCGGGTCGTGATCTTATAATTGGCGTAATCGCCCTGCGTCAGCTGCACGGCGCGGCCGGTCAGCTCGAACAGGCTGCAGTCGTCGGTGACAAGGCGGGCTTTTTCGGCATCCAGCTCTTCCAGCGCAGCAAGGTACTCTGCGCGGTCAAAGCACTGAGGGGTCTGCACCGCATACAGGGTGCTGCGGTCGGGCGTTGTGTACACAAGGCAGGCATCCGGCACGGTCTTTCCGTTGCCGCGCGCTGCAGCCTTAATGGTATCCTTTACCGGTACGGCAGGTGCAGCTGCGCCGCACCGGGCCGCTGCTTCCAGCGCTGCTGTGATGACGGCCTGACTGACGAAGGGTCTTGCCGCGTCGTGCACTGCCACAAGCTCCCCTGCTGCCGCCAGCACGCCGTTTTTTGCGCTCTCGGCGCGGGTGGTGCCGCCCGTTACGATCTGCACAGGCTTTGTGCAGTCTGCTGCCTGCTGCTCCACAAAGGCGCGGTTCTTACCGGCCACCAGCACGATCTCCGTGACAAGCGGGTCCTGTTCAAACGCGCGGATGCTGCGGTGCAGCACGGTCTCGCCGCCCAGATCAAAGCTGAGCTTGTCAAAGCCCATGCGCGTGGAAGACCCCGCCGCCACCAGTACTGCAGATACTCTCTTTTCCAATTTTTTCACCTGCCCGATTCCTATAGTAAGCCATATTTTATTATAGCGTATAACTTCCCAAACTGCAACCAATATTCTACAGCAAAAATGCCCCTCTGCACACAGCAGAGGGGCACAAACTTGTTCTTGATGGAGTTTACTTCAGGATCGGCTCGATGGCAGCAGCCAGAGCATCCTTCTGTGCCTGTGCTTCAGCCAGATCCTTGCCCAGAGTGGTGAAGTAGGTCTTGATCTTCGGCTCCGTGCCGGAGGGACGCACCACAACGGTCGCACCGTTTTCCAGACTGTAGATCAGCACGTTTGCTGCAGGCAGGCCGGTCTCCTCGGGCTTCTTGTAGTCGGTCACCTTGACCACCTTGTGGCCAGCCAGCTCGGCGGGCGGGTTATCACGCAGCTTCTGCATGATGGAAGCCATCTTCTCCATGCCGGTCAGGCCGGGGAACTCGAAGCTGTCCACCTTGTTCAGGTAGCGGCCATACTGTTTATAGATCTCTTCCAGACGCTGCTTGATGGAGGAACCGATGCTGCGGTAGTAAGCGGCCATTTCGCAGATCAGCATGGAACCGATGACGGCATCCTTATCGCGCACATAGGGGCCGGCCAGATAGCCGTAGCTCTCCTCGAAGCCAAAGATGAAGCGGTCCACCTCACCGGCAGCTTCCAGATTTGCGATCTGGTCGCCGATCCACTTGAAGCCGGTCAGCACGCTGCGCATTTCCACGCCGTAGTGTGCGGCAATGGCATCGGCCAGAGGAGTGGATACGATGGACTTGACGGCCACCGGGTTTTTGGGCATGGTGCCCTTCTCGATGCGGCCTGCGCAGATGTAATCCAGCAGCAGAGCGCCCATCTCGTTGCCGGATACCAGCTCATAGCTGCCATCCGGGCACTTCATGGCAATGCCCACGCGGTCGGCATCGGGGTCGGTGGCCAGCATCAGATCGGCACCAGTCTTGGTTGCCAGCTCCAGACCCAGCTTCAGAGCCTCGAAAATTTCGGGGTTCGGGTAGGAGCAGGTGGTAAAGTAGCCGTTGGGGTACTCCTGCTCGGGCACGATGGTGATATCGGTGATGCCCATATCGTTCAGCACATGAGTGACAGGCACCAGACCGGAACCATTCAGCGGGCTGTACACCAGCTTCAGGCCGGCAGTCTTGCACAGGCCCGGGCGCACCTGACGGGCCTCAATGGCATCATACAGTGCCTTCTTGCAGTCGTCGCCCACAAAGCGGATCAGGCCCTGCTCCACGCCCTCGGCAAAGGAGATGTACTTTGCACCGGTCAGCACATCCGTCTTCTGGATCTCATCGTACACGATGGCGGCAGCATCATCGGTCATCTGGCAGCCATCCGGGCCGTAGGCCTTGTAGCCGTTGTACTTGGCCGGGTTGTGAGAAGCCGTGACCATGATACCAGCATTGCACTGGTAGTAACGGGTAGCAAAGCTCAGTGCAGGCACAGGCATCAGAGCATCGTAAATGCGCACCTTGATACCGTTTGCCGCCAGAACGCCTGCAGCGGTCTTGGCAAAGATATCGCTCTTCAGGCGGCTGTCGTAGCTGATAGCCACAGTCTGGCTGCCACCCTGAGTCTTGACCCAGTTTGCCAGACCCTGCGTGGCCTGACGCACAACATAGATATTCATACGGTTGGTGCCAGCGCCCAGAACGCCGCGCAGACCAGCGGTGCCAAACTTCAAAGCCACAGCAAAGCGGTCCTTGATCTCGTCATCATTTCCCTCGATCTTGGCCAGCTCCGGCTTCAGATCAGCGTCTTCCAGCTCTGCAGCCATCCAGCGCTTATATTCATCCAAATACATCTTGCACACCTTACCTTTTGTAAATTTTTCCGCAAAAAAGAACAGGTTTGGTTAAACCTACTTATAATATAAACTCTCCGCGTTCATGTGTCAATTGCGTAATCTGCAACAAGATTTGCAGTTCAAAACCGGCATATGGCACAAAATTCCAAGTTTTTCCCGGTAAAGTCGGGAACCATCCCGGCCTCGCCTGCATTTTCCAGCAGTTCATAACTCTGGCCTGCATCGTCCAGAACGTCCAGCCACTGCTCCAAACCGACGCTGTTTTCACACAGGTAGCGCAGCAGCTGCATTGCCCGGGCAAAACTGTCCTGCAGCAGCACCGCGCTGCGGCGCACCCGGCCATCCTGCTCCTGCCGCAGCTCCATTACAACGCCCTGCGCAGCGGCGGCACCGCAATATACAAGGGTGTGGGCATGCTGCAGCCCTTCCAGTTCTGAATATGTACGGATATAGCGGCAGTATTCTTTGCTCATCATGGAAAACTCTCTCCTCTCTATCGCATTGACATCTTTCCTGCCCTTTACTATAATGAATTCAGAAGTATTTTTGTGTCGAAGTATGACATAATCATCCAATATTTTCCACTTTTGCCAATTCTTTTCCGTCATATCATCCGCTGGGATAAGGGAGAACAACATGTATTCTGTTACCAGAAGCTTTGGTCTGAACGGCCTGAGCGGCTTTGCCGTGGCAGTGGAGGCCGACATTTCCGGCGGTCTGCCCGCCTTTTCCATCGTGGGCCTGCCGGATTCCGCTGTGCGTGAAAGCGCCGACCGTGTGCGCGCCGCCATCAAAAATCTGGGCTTCAAGTTCCCGGACCGGCGCATTACCATCAATCTTGCCCCGGCGGATGTGCGCAAGACCGGCCCGGTGTACGACCTGCCGCTTCTGCTGGCAGTGCTCACTGCCAGCGGCCAGCTGGAGGATGTGCCTGCTGACGCGGCATTTCTGGGCGAACTGGCACTGGACGGCACCCTGCGGCCGGTTTCCGGCGTGCTGCCCATGGCGCTGGCTGCAGCAGAAAATGGCATCCACGCCCTGTATGTACCTGCCGAGAATGCCGCCGAAGCAGCCGAGGCCTGTGCCGACAGCATGGCCGTCTACCCCGCCCACACGGCACGCGAAGTTGTAGATGCCCTGCGCGGCATCTCCCCGCTTGCCCCGGCGGCTGTTGTTCCCTTTGACCCTGCAGACGCATGGGCACAGGTGCCGGATTTTTCGGACGTGATGGGCCAGTCGCTGGCGCGGCGGGCTATGGTCATTGCTGCCGCAGGCGGACACAATGTTTTGCTCATTGGCGCACCCGGCACCGGCAAATCCATGCTGGCAAAGCGTCTGCCCGGCATCCTGCCGCCGCTCACCCGCGAGGAAGCCGTGGAGACCACTAAAATTTATTCCATTGCAGGGCAGCTGCCGCAGGGCCGGGGCCTGATCTCTGCACGGCCTTTCCGCAGTCCGCACCACTCGGCCAGTGCCGCGGCTCTGGCTGGCGGCGGCGCACAGTTCCGGCCCGGCGAGTGCAGCCTTGCCAACTGCGGTGTGCTGTTTTTAGACGAATTGCCAGAGTTCTCCCGCGAGAGTCTGGAAGTGCTGCGCCAGCCGCTGGAGGACGGCCAGATCACCGTGAGCCGCGCGGCAGGCAGTGCCACCTATCCCAGCCGCTTCCAGCTGGTGGCAGCCATGAACCCCTGCAAATGCGGCTACTACGGTCATCCCACCCGGCAGTGCACCTGTTCGCCCAGTGCTGTGCGGCAGTACCGCAGCCGGGTGTCCGGCCCGCTGCTGGACCGCATCGACCTGTGCGTGGAGATGGACCCCATCGCCTTTGACGAGCTGCACGCCGTCGTCCCTTCCGAGAGCAGCGCCGATCTGCGCAAACAGGTGCTTACCGCCCGGGCCATTCAGGCAAAGCGCTATGCCGCCCCAGGTTTTGAGGGTGTGCTCTGCAACGCCCAGCTCACC
>NZ_FMFG01000005.1:21189-69481 GCF_900066275.1 uncultured Faecalibacterium sp.
GCTTACCGTTACGCGCAAAAAAGCCATCTGTATCTTTCCAAATGCTCAATACGAGCGGAAGATCACAGATGGCTTTTTATAATTGCTTTTTAGAATCTGCGCCATGTATCCGGCAGGAACAGCACCAGCATCGGGAAGATCTCCAGACGGCCGGCCAGCATGTCGAAGATCATCACCAGCTTTGCGGGGTTCGTAAAGCTTCCAAAGTTCATCATGGGGCCTACCTGCGCAAGGCCCGGGCCGATGTTGTTCAAAGTAGCTGCAATGGCTGTGAAGTTCGTCACCATATCAAAGCCATCCAGACTGATGAGCAGGAAGGATACCACGAAGATGAAGAAATACGCGCCCATAAACACATTGGTGGTGCGGATGGTCTCGTGGTTGAGCAGCTTGCCGTCCATGCGGACGGGGGCCACCACCTGCGGGTGCAGTGCCTGCTTGAGCTCCTTGCCCAAGGTCTTGCCCAGAATGAGGAGGCGGCTCACCTTGATGCCGCCGCCGGTGCTGCCTGCGCAGGCACCAATGAACATGAGCACCACCAGAATTTCTTTGGAGAGGGTGGGCCACAGGTCAAAGTCACAGCTGGAAAAGCCAGTGGTCGTGATGATGGAGCCCACCTGAAAGGCTGCCTGACGCACCGCTTCGCCAAAGCTGTTATAAAGGCTGTAGATATTGGCCGTGATAATGCCAATTGCCACCAGAATAATGGCGAAGTAGCCGCGCACTTCCTCGCTGATGGCGCGGTTGAATTTGCGCAGCAGCAGCAGGAAGTAGGCATTGAAGTTGACACCAAACAGGATCATGAAGATGGTCACGACCCACTGGATGTAGGGAGAAAAGCTGGTAAAGCTGTCGTTCTTGAAGCCGAAGCCGCCGGTGCCCGCCGTACCGAAGGCCGTGAGCATGGACTCAAACAGCGGCATGCCGCCCAGCAGCAGGAATACCACCTCCAGCACGGTGAGTGCAAAGTAGATGCCGTACAGGATCTTTGCGGTAGACTGCACCTTGGGCACCAGCTTATCCACCTGAGGGCCGGGGCTTTCTGCCTTCATCAGGTTGACGTGGGAGCCGCCGGTCAGGGGCAGTAGCGAGAGCAGGAACACCAGAACGCCCATGCCGCCGATCCAGTGGGTGAAGCTGCGCCAGAACAGGATGCCCTTGGGCAGATCCTCTACCCCGGGCAGGATGCTGGCACCGGTGGTGGTAAAGCCGGACACCGTCTCAAACAGGGCGTCCACCGGGTTCGGGATGCAGCCCGCCACCACAAACGGAACGGCGCCCACGATGGAAATGACGATCCAGCTCAGCGAGGTAGCAGCAAAGCCCTCCCGCATATAGAACATCTTGCTTTTAGGCTTGATGCCGCGCAGGGCGTAGCCGATGGCGGCGCTGACTGCCGCCGTGATCAGAAACACGCCCAGCACGAACCATTCGCCGTAGATCCAGCTGGCCGCTGCGGGCAGCAGCAGCAGCGCACCCTCGATCAGCATGACATAGCCCAGCAGACGGAAAACGATCGCATAATTCATAGTCTGCCTCCGTCAACCCTCTGCGCCCTTGTCCAGAATATCGCGCAGGTCATGCAGACCATGCTCCAGCGTGACCACGATCACGTTGTCGCCCACCTGGATCTGGTCGCCGCCGCGCGGGATCAGGATCTGATGGCCGCGGGTGATGCAGCACAGCAGCAGATTCTTTTTCAGGTGCAGCTGGCTCAGGGGGACACCGGTGGCAGCGCTCTTCTCGTGGACGGTAAATTCCAGCGCTTCCACGCGGTCGTCCAGAATGCGGTACAGCGTCTTGATGTTGCTGCCCGCTTCGTTCTGCAGTGCACGCACATACTGCACGATGTAATCGCAGGTCATGTACTTGGGGTAGACCACGCTGCCCAGATCCAGACCGGCCAGAATATCATCAAATTCCAGACGGTTGACTTTGGTGACCAGCTTGCCCTTGGAGTGCTTTTTGGCAAACAGGGTCAGCAGCACATTCTCCTCGTCGATGTTGGTCAGGGCCACAAAAGCCTCGGTGGACTCCATGCCCTCCGAGAGCAGGAATTCGCGGTTGGAGCCGTCCTCGTTCAGGATCTGTGCGCCGGGCAGCTGCTCGGCCAGCTCCATGCAGCGGGCAGGGTCGCGCTCCACGATGCGCACACGCACATGGTTTTCCAGCAGCTCCTGGCTCAGATAGAAGGCGATGGCACCGCCGCCCACGATGAAGGCATTGCGCACCGGGCGCACCGGCAGGTGGATGCGCTGGAAGAACTCGTGGGCCTTTTCCTGTGTTGCAAGGAAGGTGACCTGATCGCCGTTCTGCAGTACAAAGTTACCGTTCGGGATGATGACGCCGCCGCTGCGCTCCACAGCACACACCAGAATATCGCTCTTCAGGCGGGTGGGGATCTCGCGGATGGCCACGCCATCCAGCCCCTGCTCTGCAGTGAGTGCAAACTTGATCAGCCGCACACGGCCGTCTGCAAAGGTGTCGATCTTGCTTGCACCCGGGAAGCGCAGCAGATGGGAGATTTCCTTTGCTGCAGCCATTTCCGGATTGATGATGGCCGAAATGCCGATCTGCTTTTTGATAAAGTCCAGCTCATGACTGTAGGACGGGTTGCGCACACGGGCAATTGCATGACAGTGGCCCGCCTTTTTGGCAAACATGCAGCACAGCAGGTTCAGCTCATCCGAACCGGTCACGGCAATGAACACATCCGCGTCTTCAATGCCGGCCTCTGCCAGCGTGGTGATCGAGGAACCGTTGCCCACGATGCCCAGCACATCGTAGCTTTCAGTCAGGTGCTCTACACGCGCTTTGTTGGTATCCACAATGGTCACATTATGGTCTTCCTCACTGAGCTGCCGCGCCAGCGCAGTACCAACCTTGCCGCCGCCCACCAGAATGATCTTCATAACAAGTCCTTTCTCTTTCCGCGTCCCTTCTGCCGGGACAGCACAAATCCATCATAGTATACCATATCTCCTGCCAAAGTTCCACTGTTTTCCACATTATGCAACAAAAACCTGCCAAATGACGCAAAAAAGCCCCGGGAGAAACCGTCCCGGAAGCTTTTATTTCATTTAATAGCGCTCCACGCCGTCCTTCGTTACAAGGGCATACACCAGCGGGGCTTCCTCCGGCTTCTCAGGGCCGTATCCAAGGCCGCTGCGGTACTCGGCGGCGGCAGCTTCAAACTTATCGGCTGCGCCGTAGAAGGTAGCCAGACTCTCGCCCTTCTTTACGTAGTCGCCGCGCTTTTTATGCAGGGTGATGCCGGCGGCAAAATCCAGCGGGTCGCCCTTTTTCTGTCGGCCCGCACCCAGCAGCACGCTGGCAGAGCCAATCTTCTCGGCATCGTTCGCCACAATGTAACCGTCCTGCTCTGCCAGCAGCTCAAAGCTTGCCGCGGGCTGCTCAAACAGGCTGTAATCGTCCAGCACGCGGGTATCGCCGCCCTGCGCCGCAAACATCTCCTTGCACTTAGCAAAGGCAGACCCATCGGCAATCACCGCCTCGGCCATGGCGCGGCACTCGGCAGGAGTGCCCTTATCGGCCAGCACCAGCATGTTCGCCGCCAGCTGCAGGCAGACCTCGGTCAGGTCGGCGGGGCCATGGCCCTTGAGCACATCCATGCTTTCCATGACTTCCAGACTGTTGCCAATGTTATGGCCCAGCGGGGTGTCCATATCGGTGATCATGGCAGCCACCCGGCGGCCGTGATGGGTGCCAATGGATACCATCAGCTTGGCCAGCTCAATGCTCTGGTCTACCGTTTTCATAAAAGCTCCGGTGCCGGTGGTCACATCCAGCAGGATGGCATCCGAGCCGGAAGCCAGTTTCTTGGACATAATGCTGGATGCGATGAGTGGGATGCAGCTGACGGTCGCGGTCACATCCCGCAGGGCGTACATCTTTTTGTCGGCAATGGCAATGCCCTCGCTCTGGCCAATGACCGACAGGCCGATCCTGTTCACCTGCGCAAAGAACTCCTCCTGTGAGAGGGCGGTTCTGGTGCCGGGCACGCTCTCCATCTTATCGATGGTGCCGCCGGTATGGCCAAGGCCCCGGCCGCTCATCTTGGCGATCTTCACGCCGCAGGCCGCCACGATGGGGGCAATGACCAGCGTGGTCTTGTCACCTACGCCGCCGGTGGAGTGCTTGTCCACCTTGATGCCCGGAATGGGCGAAAGATCCACCATCACACCGCTGTGAGCCATCACATCGGTCAGCTCTGCGGTCTCCTCATCGGTCATGCCGCGCAGATAGACAGCCATCATCCATGCAGCCATCTGGTAATCAGTCACTTCTCCGCTGACATAGCCATTGACGATCTGCTCCAGCTCCTCACGGCTGTGCGTACCGCCATCACGCTTTTTTGCGATCAGATCATAAACGCGCATCGTATCACGCTCCTCGTTTTTTCAATAGTACGACATTATAAGATATAGTATAGCAAAATTCCAAACAAAAGCAAGTATTATTCTGTAAACTTTGCCCAATTTTAAGTCAAAAAGGGCGCAGCCGTCCGAAAAAGCAGCTGCGCCCTTTTTGGGGAACACAAATCGTCGTTTTAGCGGGATCCCTTGTCGTAGGGGATGCCCTCTGCCTTGGGTGCCATGCTGTTCTTGGAGGTAAACGCCAGAATGATCATGGACGCCACGAACGGCATCATGTTGTAGATGTTGCTGGACCAGTGCAGCTGTGCCAGGAAGGTGGAGTCTGCAATGTTTGCCAGACTCTTGAACACAGCAAAGAACATGGCTGCGCCAAAGATGTTGAAGGGCTTCCACTGGCCAAAGATCATAACAGCCATGGCAAGGAAGCCTGCGCCGGCCACGCCCACCTCAAAGTTCCAGGTCTGCACCGGGGGCACGATGTAGGCCATGCCGCCGATCGCACCCAGTGCACCGGAAATGACAACACCGGCATAACGCATCTTGTAGACATTGATGCCCACAGAGTCCGCTGCCTGCGGATGCTCGCCGCAGGCACGCAGGCGCAGGCCAAAGCGGGTCTTGTACAGCACCACATAGCTGATGATCAGCAGAATGATGCCCAGCGGCACAAAAATGCTCAGTTCCAGCCCGCCGATGCTGAACAGGAAGGGCTTGTTGGCGTAGTTCAGCTTTGCACTGCCGCTCTCGCTGAAATACTTGGCAATGACCACCGCAATAGCAGTAGCCAGCAGGTTCAGGGCTGTGCCGCCAATGGTCTGATCCGCCTTCAGGTTGATGGAGGCAAAGGCCAGCAGCAGACTGTACACCATACCGGCCAGTGCCGCCACCAGAACAGAGATCAGCACCACGAGGAAGACCGGCATTTCGGCAGGCAGCATGGTCAGGGTGAGAACACCCGCCACACCGCCAATGACCATGATGCCTTCCAGTGCAATGTTGATGATGCCGGAGTGCTCACTGAACATACCGCCCAGTGCCACCAGCATCAGAACGATGCCATACAGCAGCGTATATTTGATCAGAAGCAGCATATCACTTGCCCTCCTTTTCGGTTGCAGATTTTGCAGGAGCAGCAGGCTCTGCGTTCACATTGGTTTTATCGGCATTCTTGAACAGCAGTGCGTGGATCTTGCCGCGGAACAGCATGGAGAATGCACACAGGTAGATGATGATACCGCTGATCAGGTCCGAGATCTCAGTGGGGTAATACTTGGTGGAAAGGAAGGAGCCGCCCACCGAGATATGGGAAATGAAGATTGCCGAGAAAATGGTGCCAATGGGGTTGGAGCTTGCCAGCAGTGCAACGGAAATGCCGTTGAAGCCCATTGTCGGCAGGCTGGTGGAGTTCAGCGGGTTCCACTGGGACACATTGGACAGATAGTACAGGCCCGCACCAAAACCGGCCAGTGCACCGGCAATGGCCATGGAGAGGATGATGTTCTTCTTCTCGTTGATGCCGGCGTAGCGGGCAGCGCTCTTGTTCAAGCCCACAGCCTTGAGCTCGTAGCCGAAGGTGGTCTTGTTCAGCACCACCCAGATCAGAACTGCCACTGCTGCCGCCAGGAAGATGGCAATGGTGGTGCTGTTGGTCTGGAACAGCTTGTTCAGGCCGAAATCCGGGATGATGGACTGAGCGTAATCGGCGTTCTTGCTCAGGTTCATGGTACGGGTGTTGCGCACATCGTACATGGGGCCGGTGCCGTTCTGGTAAATGAGCTCATTGACCAGATACAGGCCGATCCAGTTGAACATGATGGAAGTAATGACCTCGTTGATGTTGAAGTAGGCCTTGAAGAAGCCGGGGATCGCACCCCAGATGCCGCCCAGAATGGTGGCTACGATCAGGCAGACGAACCATGGCAGCTTGAGCATGATGGCGCAGTACAAAGCGCCGTAAGCGCCCAGCGTGTACTGACCCGCCGCACCGATGTTGAACAGGCCGGTCTTGAAGGCAAAGGCCACGGACAGACCGGTCATAATGAGGGGAGCCGCATTTGCCAGCTCCTTGCCGACACCGTAGGGTGCGTCATGGAAGCCGCCCTTCAGGATGCGCACAAAGCCGTCGCCCCATGCGTGGGCCGGGTTGATGGCCAGCAGCACCAGAAAACCGACCACAAGGCCGATCAGGATGCACAGCAGAGCAGCCAGCACACTGGTGATGGAGCTGTTCAGACTGCTGTGGGAAAGTTTTTTCTTGTTCATGTGTTATTTGCTCTCCTTTCCCTGCTTGCGTGCGCCTGCCATATACAGGCCCAGCTCCTGCACGGTGGTGGTCTTGGGGTCAAATTCGCCCACGACCTCGCCCTCGTACATCACAAGGATGCGGTCGGACAGGTTCATCACCTCGTCCAGCTCCAGACTGACCAGCAGCACGGCCGTACCCTTATCGCGCTCGGCCACGATCTGACGGTGGATGTATTCAATTGCACCAACGTCCAGACCGCGGGTTGGCTGGACTGCCACCAAGAGCTTCGGGTCCTTATCGATCTCACGGGCAATGATGGCCTTCTGCTGGTTGCCGCCGGACATGCTGCGCACGGTGGTCAGGCTGCCCTGACCGCTGCGCACATCGTACTGGGCAATGAGCTTATCGGAATATTCGCGCACCTTATCGCTGCGGATAAAGCCGCCCTTCTGGAACTCGGGCTGCCAGTAGCGCTGCAGCACCATGTTGTTTTCCAGACTGTAATCCAGCACAAGGCCGTGCTTGTGGCGGTCCTCCGGGATATGGCTCATGCCGTCCTTGGAGCGCTGACGGATGGACTCGTTGGTGATGTCCTTGCCGTCCAGTGTGATCTTGCCGCTGCTGATCTTTTCCAGACCGGTCAGGCCGTAGACGAACTCGGTCTGACCGTTGCCCTCGATACCGGCAAGACAGACGATCTCACCGGCGTGCACCTGAAAAGAGACATCCCGGACTGCGTCCTTCTTGTGCTGGGCGCTGTGCATGGTAACGTTTTCCACATCCAGCACCACCCTGCCGGGGTCTGCGGGCTTTTTGTCCACCTGCAGCTGCACATCACGGCCAACCATCATGCGGGAAAGCTCTTCCTTGGTGGTGTCCTTGATGTCCACGGTGCCCATATACTTGCCCTTGCGCAGAACGGTGCAGCGGTCTGCCACCGCCATGATCTCGTTGAGCTTGTGGGTGATGAACAGGATGGACTTGCCTTCCTTCTTGAACCCGCGCATGATCTCCATCAGTTCGTCGATCTCCTGCGGGGTCAGCACTGCGGTAGGCTCGTCGAAGATCAGGATCTCGTTGTCGCGGTACAGCATCTTCAGGATCTCAACGCGCTGCTGCATACCAACAGAGATATCGCTGATCAGTGCATCCGGGTCCACGCGCAGGCCGTACTTTTCGCTCAGGGCCATCACCTTTTTGCGTGCCTCGGCCTTCTGCAAAAAGCCCATCTTGTTGGGTTCCACCCCCAGAATGATGTTGTCCAGCACGCTGAAGCATTCCACCAGCTTGAAGTGCTGGTGCACCATGCCGATGCCCAGTGCGTTTGCATCATTGGGGTTGCGAATGACAACCTCCTTGCCGTTTTTGCGGATTTGACCAGCTTCCGGTTGGTACAGGCCAAACAGCACGCTCATCAGCGTACTTTTGCCGGCGCCGTTCTCGCCCAGCAGGGCATGTACCTCGCCTTTGCGCAGCTGCAGGGTGATATCGTCGTTTGCCTTGATTCCAGGGAACTCCTTGGTAATGTGGAGCATTTCGATCACAAAATCCTCTGCCAATCTGCTCACTCTCCTTTCGTGTCGTTTCGACACCGATACTTCTTTAAGTTCCATTATACCTGATTTGCGGCAATTTGCACATGTCTTTTTTGCTTTTTGGCAGAAAGCACAGACAATAGTATTACTTTTGTACTCTTTTCACGAAGAGTACGCTGCATTTTTCCCGCATTACGCCAATAGAAGACAAAAAAAGCGGGACACCCCGTTACAGGATGCCCCGCTTTGAAAAGAACTATCGATCGTCCGCAGGCAGGCCTGCCGGACAACAGCTTACTGGATGTAGTTGACAGTGGTGAACTCGCTGACGGTGGGCTTGGTAGCGTCGTCGGAGCTGTTATCAACAGTGATCTCGCCGCTCTTGATCTTGCCCTTGACTTCCTCGTACTCGTCGGTGGTGAAGGACTCGAAGTTCCAGCTGTCTGCATCGGTGGGCAGGCCGATATAATCGCCGTCCTCCAGACCGAAGTTGCCATTGGAACCTGCGATGTCGTCCCAGCTGCCGGCATCGATATCAGCCAGAGCAGTGTTGACAGCCTCGGACAGGCCCTTCATAGCAGAGGTGATGAACGGGTTATAAGCGTAGGTGCCATCTGCAACGCCGTTTGCACCGATGTAGTTCTGGTCAACGTCAACGCCGATGACGTAGCCATTGTTCTTCAGAGCAGCCTCAACAGCGGAGGTGTAGATGCCGCCGCCGCAGGCAAAGACGACCTGAGTGCCGTTGGAGTACCAGCCCTCCATACGGGAGGTGATGTTTGCATCGCCGTAGAACTGGCCGCCATAGAAGTAGTTGATCTCGATGTTCTGACCCAGCTCAGCAGCAGCAGCGTCAGCGCCCTGCACGAAGCCGTAGCCGTAACGGATAACAGCGGGAACAGCCATGCCGCCCAGGAAGCCCAGCTTGGTCTTGCCGTCCTTTGCGATGGCGTAGCCTGCCAGATAGCCTGCCTGCTCCTCCTTGAAGGTGATGCAGTAGCAGTTAGCAGGGATAGCGTCGGTGCCGATATCGCCCTGAGTCACATCGATGGCGATGAACTTGACATCGGGATACTGGTCAGCAGCCCATGCCAGAGAAGCGCCGTACAGGTAGCCGACACAGACGATCACATCAGCGCCGTCGTTGACAGCCTGACGGATCATGGTCTCGCGGTCCTCATCGGAAGCATCAGCCTCGGGAATGTAGTACTGGCAGTCATCGCCCATGTAGCCGGAAACAGCAGTCCAGCATGCCTGGTTGAAGCTCTCATCATCGATCGTGCCGGTATCGCAGGTCAGAGCGACCTTGACGATCTTCTCACCGCCCTCAGCAGCAGAGGAAGCAGTAGAAGCAGCAGCGGAAGAAGCGGTGCTGGTAGAAGAAGCGGAAGAACCGCCGCAAGCGGTCAGAGCAGCGGCAGCGGCAGCGGCACCAGCCACAGCCAGGAAATTACGACGAGAAATCATCATAATCAAACTCTCCTTTTATTTTTAATAAAATTGCGTCAAACAAATAAAATGCGCAGAACTGCACATTTACTGGCTCAAGTATAACGGCAAGCCGTGTCAGATGCAAGCGAATTCCGATTACAAAATCTTTACAATAATTTTGTAAGTTTTTATCAAAAGTAGTATTTATGCACAAATTTGCCGTAGTTCCGTGCGTTCTCTGTGCTTTGGCACACAATGCACGTATTGCCGTCACTTTATTGTCCTGCAGTGCACCTCTGCGTTTTTATCCCGTCACTTCACGGCACGGTTGCCCGCCACATTGGAGGGGCCAAAACCGAAGGGCAGCAGTTCGTCCATGCTGCGCTCGATAAAGTCTTCCGGTGTCTTTGCCATGATAACGTTCAGTTCCGGCCCGCCGAATTCAAACAGAGCCTGGCGGCACACCCCGCAGGGAGAAGTGATCTGCTCGTTCACCTCGCCGCGGCGGCTGCCCACCACAGCAATGTCTGTGAACTCGGTCACACCCTCGGCCACCGCCTTGAACAGAGCCGTGCGCTCTGCACAGCTGGTGGGGGTAAAGGCAGCGTTCTCCACGTTGCAGCCGGTAAAAATGCGGCCATCCTTGGCGCGCAGGGCAGCGCCCACCATAAAATCGCTGTAGGGCACATAGGCTTTTTCCCGTGCAGCCAGTGCCATGCGGATGAGCTCCTTCTTTTCTTCCAGGGTCAGGTTTGTCATATCCGTCACTCCTTTTTTGGTTTTCAGGGGTCGAAAACAGCGCGGCAAGCCCTTTTGCAGGCAAACCGCGCTGAAATGCGTTTTTAACGCTTAGTATTCTGCACCCAGTGCTACCTTCATCATATCGGTAAAGCTCTTCTGGCGCTGTTCTGCCGTGGTGATTTCCGGCGAAACAAAGCTGTCGGAAATGGTCAGCAGGCAGGCAGCGTTCTTGCCCAGCACCTGTGCATTGGCAAACAGGGCAAAGCTCTCCATCTCCACGCACAGGCAGCCGCGCTCGTCGCGCAGCTTTTCCCAGTAGGTGGGCTTTGCATCGGAGGGCTGACGGTAGAACACATCCGAAGAGTGGATGTTTCCCTCGATGAGGGGGATGCCCTGCTTTGCGGCAGAAGCGCGCAGCTTGTCGTTCAGGCTCTGGCTGGGCAGCGTGATGTCCCCTTCAAAGCCGCTCTGCACACGGGCATAGTTGCTCTCACTCACAGCACCGGCGGCCAGCACCACGTCAAACAGCTTGGCCTTGTCGGTATAGCTGCCGGCAGAGCCGATGCGGATGATGTTCTCTACATCGTAGAACTTGAACAGCTCATAGGAATAAATGCCGATGGACGGCATACCCATGCCGCTGCCCATCACGCTGATGGGACGGCCCTCGTAAGTGCCGGTAAAGCCAAGCATGCCGCGCACGCCGGTCACCTGACGCACATCCTTGAGGAAGGTGTCCGCAATGAATTTTGCACGCAGAGGATCGCCCGGCATCAGGACGGTCTTTGCAAAATCGCCTTTTTCAGCACTGATGTGAGGGGTAGACATAAGATCATCTCTCCTTTTCTGTTACATAATACAGCAGATGGGCCTTCTCCGGAGAAAAAGCCCTCTGCAAACTTACCTATACTTTCTGCGGTTGAACACATTCTGCGGCGCGATGTAGCTGCCGTTGCGGCGGATCTCAAAGTGGCAGTGGTTGCCGCTGGAGCGTCCGGTGCTGCCCACATAGCCGATCAGCTGGCCCTGCTTGACCGTCTGACCAGAGTGCACCGCCAGCGACAGACAGTGCGCATACACCGTGGTGTAGCCGCTGCCGTGGCTGATGATGATGGAGTAGCCATAACCCGTACCGGCACCGGCCTTGTTGTAGCCGGCCTTGGTCACGGTGCCGCCCGCCGATGCGTAGATGGGCGTACCGGCAGCCGCACAGATATCCACACCCTTGTGGCTGCCGCCGTACCAGCGCGAGCAGTTCCGGTAGCCGGGCACCGGCCAGATGAACTGACCGCTGCCGGTGATGTAGCTGGTGCTGCTGGTCACCTTTTTGGTGCCCTTCACGATCTTTTCCGTGACAGGCTCCTGCACCACTTCCGTGCTCAGGATCTTCTGGGAAAGCTGGATGCCATCGGTGTTATAAACACGCTGCGCCGTGATCTGACGCAGGCCGTTCACACCGTTCTGCACCGTTTTCTTGGTACCCACCGTGTACTCGTTGGAGGTGGTGGTCTCGGTGGTATAGGGGATTTCCTCCTGCCAGGTCTCCACCTTGGTGATGCGCACTTCCAGCGTAGCTTCCTGCTTGGTCACGATCAGCTCATCACCGGCCTGAATGTTAGATTTCTCGTTCAGGGGCGCGCCCTTGAAATTGGTATTCAGTTCGCACAGCTCACGGAAGGTGAGGTCGTTTTTCTGGGCGATGCTCCATAGCGTGTCGCCTGCGCCCACTGTGTAGATCTTTTCCTGCTGCTGCACACCGGAAAGTTCCTTTTCCACATCCGCTTCGTCCTGAAAGCTGTCGTTGAAGTAGATGCCGTTTTCCAGCGTGACTTCCTTGTTGAAGCCCACGGTCACGTTGGAGTTCTCAGGGTCCTCATAGGGTTCCAGCAGGCTGCTCAGGTAGCTCTGCAGGCTGACACCATCGCTGCACACTGCGGTCAGCTCGCCATCCAGATACAGGGCCGTGCCCTCGCTGATCTCGTCGCTGGCGCTCTTCAGGATCGCGTCCGCCATCTCGTTTTCATCCATGGTCTTGTGGGCCACGGTAACGGTGTAGGTAGGCTCCACGGTCCACTTTGCATGGTCGGTGTCTGCGTAGTTGATACGCTCCTGCACCGCCTCACGGGCCGAGTTGAACACATCCTCATTGGCCACATAGCCGACGGTCTGACCGTTCACCTGCACCTCCAGCGCATAAGGCTGGCGGACGGTATGGTTGAACACGGTCACCATAACGGCCAGTGCGCACACCGGCAGCACATACATGGCCATGCGCGGCAGTGTTTTCAGGTTGCGGCGCACGCCGCTGGCCAGATAATGTACGCTGGCTTTGCAGGCTGCGGCAAAGCCTTTTTCTTTCCGCACCCGTTGGGCGTGCACCAGCAGCGAACCGCAGCCCCGGAAGAACAGCCAGATCGGGCCGAACAGGTCCCGGAACATCTGCGCTGCCCCCGGGAACGCCATTGCCGCAGCATTTGCCAGCAGTGTCGTAAATGCCTGCCACAGCCACAGCCAGCCGCTGCGCAGGCCGCGCCCAACGCGGACGAATCCATACTCTGTAGAATAGCCCAGTGCATACAGCGTCTCCCCGATGACTGGCACGGCAGAATTCTGGGCAAGCTTTCTGCCAAAATCATTCACATGATTCTGGGTTTTACGGCGCAGCCGGTGCCGGTGCAAAAGCCCCATGCATTGCAGCTGTGCCCAAAGGGAGCGCAGCCTCTGGCCGCGTTTCGGTTTTACCGGTGAAGCGGGCTGCTGCTCCTTTGTCTTGTCTTCGATCAAAAGGGTTTTCTCCTTCCTTGCCGCCAATGCACACACGGTGCCGGGATAAGACGGCGGCGGTCTTGGGCGCACATGCCCTTTCCAGCAGGCTCATGCACACAACATTCTTATTTTATTATACACCCTGCCGTCTTTGAAACAAGCATTGTCACAAAATTTGGGCGGTTCTTTCACTTACTTTTCACCAAAAAGCTGTTTTATATCCTGCGGCAGCGGGCTTTCCGCCGCAGCAGTCTTCCAGTTATTTCCATTCGCCGGGCATTCCACCCGGATTCCGCCCTCCACCGGGGTGTACACCGGCACCCGGAAGCTCTGCCTTGCACAGTGCAGCGCCTGCCGCCCAATGCGCTCCCGGCTCCCGCCGTAAAGGTCATCCCCAGCCAGCGGGTGGCCGATGGACGCAAAATGCACCCGGATCTGATGGGTGCGGCCCGTTACCGGCACACAGGCTGCAAGGCTCAGGCCGTTTTCTGCCTTTAATATGGTATACTCGGTACGGCTGGGCTTGCCGTCCGGGGTCACGCAGCGGCCAATGATGCTCTCCGCCTGGCGGCCAATGGGCGCGTCGATCACGCCCGGACCCAGCGGCAGCTCTCCCTCCACAACGGCATAGTAGAGTTTTTCCACATTCCGGGCCAGCAGCGGCGCAGCATAGGCGTGCTTTGCAGCCAGAACAAGGCCGCTGGTGTCCTTATCGATACGGTTCACCGGGCGGAACACCGGGCTGATGCCCTGCTGCGCAGCCCATGCCGCATACCCGTTGGCAAGGGTATCGTAGGGGTAGTTCAGGGTGGGGTGCACGGCCAGATGCGGCGGCTTTTCCAGCACCACTGCAAAGGCATCCTCATAGACCACGTTTACCGGGATCTCCGGCTGCGGGGCCACGCCTTCCCCTTCCGGCGGCAGCTCAAAGCTGACCGTCTGCCCCGGGTACACCCTGCGGTTGGCAAGGACAGGATCTCCATCCGAAAAAAAGCCGCTGCCCCGGAACTTGACTGCACGGGCAAGGTCGGTAGAAACGGCACACTGGCGCAGAAAATTGCGCAGAAGCACTCCGTTTTGGGTCTGCGGCGTATCGGGCACCGTAAAAAACAGCCGCATATGCACCCACCTCCTGCGCAAAAAAACATAAAAATATATAAGATATTATATCAAAAAAGGCTTCTACTTGCAAATCCTGCTTTTTTATGGTATCATGAGGAGCGGAAAACGAGTGGAACATACGGCGGCGGGGCGGCTTTGACCGCTCTGAGGAAAGTCCGGGCCTCACAGAGCACGGTAACTGCTAACGGCAGCCGAGGGTGACCTTAGGGAAAGTGCAACAGAAAACAAACCGCCGCAGCAATGCGGTAAGGATGAAACGGCGAGGTAAGAGCTCACCAGCGCATGGGTGACCATGCGGCTTTGTAAACCCTACCGGAAGCAACGCCTATATGGGACGTACAGCGCTGCTCGCGTGTCCCGAAGGCGGCACGAACCTGTCAGCAATGGCAGGTCTAGACAGATCGTCGTTTAATACAGAACCCGGCTTACGGTCTATCTCGTTTTCCATTTTTCAGTCTTTGATTCCCGCACATTTTTGTGTGGGATTTTTTATTTTTTGTCTTGCCCGCTTTCTCCGTCGGGCAGTGCGAGATGGAGAGATCACGGCTGTTTTGTTTTTGTCATTGTTCTTTTACTTCCCGTTTGGGTCTGTTTGTGGTATACTATGTGCACTGCAGGAAATTGCAGTCAACTAAGAAAGACAGGATGTGAAATCCTCCGATGAAAGATGGTTTTTTGAAAGCAGCCGCCCTTTCTCCCGCACTGCGGGTGGCCGACTGCACCTATAATGTCCGGCAGATCACGGATGCTTTGCACAAAGCTGCAGCCCGCGGCGTAAAGCTGGCCGTGTTCCCCGAGTTCTGCCTGACCGGCTATACCTGCGGCGACCTGTTTCTGCAGCGCACGCTGCAGACCGGTGCACTGGATGCCCTGAGCACCCTGCTTGATGAAACAAAAGCACTGGACGTTGTCACGCTGGTGGGCCTGCCGCTGCTGGTGCACGGCAAGCTGTACAACTGCGCCGCCGTGCTATGCCATGGCCGCATTCTGGGTCTTGTGCCCAAGACCTATCTGCCCAACTACGGCGAGTTCTACGAGAAGCGCCAGTTCACCCCGGGCAGCACCGAGGTGGAGCTGGTGGAGGTGTGTGGTCAGCAGGTGCCCTTTGGCACCTCCCTGCTGTTCCGCTGCCGCCAGATGCCCAGCTTTGTGCTGGGTGTGGAGATCTGCGAGGATCTGTGGAGCGCCCTGCCGCCCTCCACCTTCCACGCGCTGGCCGGTGCGACCGTGATCGCAAATCTTTCCGCCAGCGATGAGACCGTCGGCAAGGCCGAGTACCGCCGGGCGCTGGTGTCCAACCAGTCTGCCCGCCTGCTGTGCGGCTACCTGTATGCTTCCGCCGGGCACGGTGAGAGCACGCAGGACATGGTGTTCGCCGGCCACGACCTGATCGCCGAGAACGGCACTATTCTGGCGGAGAACGCTCCCTTTGACGGCGGCTGTGCCGAGACCGAGATCGACTGCCAGCGCATGGAAGCCGAGCGTGCCCGCAACACCAGTATTGAGCTGAGCGGCGAGGGCTACCAGACCGTGGAGTTCGATCTGGAACCGGCAGAGACCACGCTGACCCGCTGGATCGACCCGGCACCCTTTGTGCCCGGCGACCCCAAGCGCCGCGCCGAGCGCTGTGAGCTGATTCTGAAAATGCAGGCCGACGGCCTTGCAAAGCGGCTGGAACACGCCCACGCAAAGACCGCCGTTATCGGCATTTCCGGCGGCTTGGACAGCTGTCTTGCGCTGCTGGTGGCCGTGCGTGCCATGAAGCAGCTGGGCCGCCCCGCCCGGGATGTGCTGGCTGTGACCATGCCCTGCTTTGGCACCACGAAGCGCACCCGCAGCAACGCAGAGATCCTGTGCGATGAGCTGCAGGTCTCCTTTAAAGAGATCGATATCGCCAACACCGTGCACAGCCATTTTGCGGACATCGGTCAGGACGAGAGCGTGCTGGATGTCACCTTTGAAAACGGACAGGCCCGCGTGCGCACGTTGGAGCTGATGGATACTGCCAACCGCACCGGAGGCCTTGTAGTGGGCACCGGCGACCTTTCGGAGCTGGCGCTGGGCTGGGCCACCTACAACGGCGACCACATGAGCATGTACGGTGTGAACGCCGGTGTGCCCAAAACGCTGGTGCGCCACCTTGTGCGCTACGAAGCCGACATTGCCGCCACCGATGCTCTGCGCACGGTGCTGCTGGATATTCTGGATACGCCCGTCTCCCCGGAGCTGCTGCCTGCCAAGGACGGCGAGATCGCGCAGAAGACCGAGGACCTTGTGGGACCCTACGAGCTGCACGATTTCTACCTGTATCAGGTGCTGCGCTTCGGCTTTGGCCCGGCCAAGATCTTCCGGCTGGCAAAGACTGCATTCGCAGGCCGGCCGGAGTACCCGGACAGCGTGCTGTACAAGTGGCTGCGCAACTTCTACTGGCGGTTCTTTGCCCAGCAGTTCAAGCGCAGCTGCCTGCCCGACGGCCCCAAAGTGGGCAGCGTGACCCTTTCGCCCCGCGGCGACTGGCGGATGCCCAGCGATGCCTGTGCCGCACTGTGGCTGGCCGAGCTGGAACAATTACAAATCAAGGATTAACGCATGAAAAACAAAAAGCTGCTTACCGATCTTCTCTTTGCCGTGGTCATTCTGGCCATTGCCGCTGTGCTGCTGGTGGTACGCCGCGTGCACGCTTCCGGCTCCGGACTGCGGGCCGAGCTGATCTACGGCGACAACAACACCACCATGAACCTGCCGCTGGACGTGGATGAGACCTATGATGTGGACACCGGTTACTATACCGTCCACATCCAGATCAAGGACGGTGCAGCCCGGTTCGTGGATTCACCCTGCCCGGATCACATCTGTGAAGGCTTTGGCTGGCTTTCCAACGAAGATCAGACCGCCACCTGCCTTCCGGCCCGTGCAGTGCTGACCATTGTACCTGTTTCCTGACAAAAAGGAGTGGTTTTGAATGATGGATGAAAACGATCGTTCCCACGAAGATTACCGTTCTCTGCGGCACATCAGCCGCAAGGAAGGCTCTGAGGATACTGCGCCCATCGAGGTAGACAGCTCGGCGTTTTTTTCCGAGCTGCCGCCGGAACAGCCCAGCACACCGCCTCCGGCCCAGCCTCCCCAGAAGCCGCCGCGCAGCGGCCACAACACACCCGTACCGCCCAAGGCCCATCCGCCCGTGGATGGAGCCGTGGCAGTACCTTCCAAGTGGGGGAAAATTTTGCTGATCTTACAAGGTATTTTAAGCATTCTGGCACTGGTGCAGCTGTGGCGCACCCAGATGCTTCCGGTGCTGTATCTGGTCATTCTGGCCGCGCTGCTGGCGCTTTTGTGGCTGCTGGTAAAGCGCTGTCAGGAGTACAATGTTCCCGGCAAGGTGGCCCGGGTATTCTCGGTGTTCCTGTGCGCTGCCATGGCGCTGGGCTGCTTCTGGGCCCAGCAGGGCCTTTCTGCCCTGGGCAGCATGACCTCTGGCCTGCTCACCGGTGCCGAGGCCAACAAGATCACCAAGGAGCCGTTTGTGATCTACCTCAGCGGCGTGGACACCCGCGGCGAGTTGACCGAAAATGCCCGCAGCGACGTGAATATCCTTGCTGCCGTGAACCCTGTCACCAAGAGGGTGGCCCTGATCAACACCCCGCGCGACTACTACGTAGACCTTGCCGGCACTGACAGCAAGGATAAGCTGACTCACGCCGGTCTGTACGGCGTGGAAACCAGCATGGCCACACTGGGCAATCTGTACGGCGTCAATGTGGACCATTACATCCGCATCAACTTTGCGGGCTTCATCAGCATCATCGATGCGCTGGGCGGCGTGGATGTCTACTCCGATCAGGCGTTCACTTCTGTGGGCAGCCCCGGCTACTATGACCCCACCACCTTTGTGGAGGGCTGGAACCATCTGGACGGCAAGGCCGCTCTGGCCTTTGCCCGTGAGCGTCACGCCTTTGCATCCGGCGATATCCAACGCGGCATCAACCAGATGAAGGTGATCGATGCCATGCTGAACAAGATCAAGTCCCCTGCCCTGCTGATGGGCTTTTCCAAGATCATGGATGCCGCAGCCGACTGCTTCGTCACCAGCTTTTCGCAGGATCAGATCAGTGCGCTGGTACGGATGCAGCTGAGCGACTTTGCCGAGTGGGATATTAAAAGCTATACCGTCACCGGCACAAGCTCCAGCAGCACCAAGTGCTACTCTGCCAAGGGACAGAAGCTCTACGTCATGAAACCGGACGATGCTTCTGTGAGCAAGGCCAGGGAAATGATCGCGTCCGTGCTGGGCGGTGAGGGCACCGTTGCCGACACCACCCAGAAGCCGGAAAAGACCGATGTGTTCACCCCCACCACCGACCCGAACGCTGCCGTTTCGGAGGTGCCTGCCGAGAGCGTTCCCGAGGAAGTGCCCGCCGACAGCCTGCCGGAAGAGACCGTCCCGGCTGACCAGCCTGCAGATGCAGAGCAGCCTGCCGACACCCAGCCGCAGGAGCCGGAAGCTCCCGCCGAGGGTGAGACCGGCAGCGGTGATACGGCCGGAGAAGCACCGTCCATCTCCCTGCCCACACAGGAAGAGGTGGAACAGGCTGCATCGTCCATCTACAATGCGGCTTCCTCCATCTGGGGTGCCATTCAGGATGCTGCTTCGCAGCAGAACGACGCCGCGTGACGATTTAAAATGTCCTCCGCACAAGCTCCGGACTCTATCGCGGAAATATTATTTTATTTGCAAAACAGGAAACAACTGCGGTCGTTTCCTGTTTTGCTTTTTCACCAGAAAGTCCGTGCCGATAAACTGCATAAAAATGCCGCCTGCATCTTGAACCAATGCAGGCGGCTTTCTCATTCAAAATAATTATGCCTTGATCTCGTTCCAGACGCTCTTGCCGTCCAGAGAGGAAGCATCCACATCAAGATACTCGCAGATGGTCTGGGCGATGGTGCCAAAGCACAGACGGGTGCCAAGGTCAACGCCAGGCTTCACGCCCTTGCCGCAAATCAGGTACGGCACATACTCGCGGGTGTGGTCGGTGGTCTTGGTATAGGACGGGTCGCAGCCATGGTCAGCGGTGACCATGAGGAGATCGCCCTCCCGCATTCCGGGGATGAAGTCGGCCACGAACTTGTCAAACTCGGTGGCAGCGGCGGCATAGCCTGCTACATCGCGGCGGTGGCCGTAGAGCATATCGAAGTCCACCAGATTCACAAAGGCAAGGCCCTCAAAGTCGCGGGTCTGCAGTGCCTTGGCGAAGGCGATGCCATTGGTGTTGCCAGTGGTCTTGATCTTTTCGGTCACGCCCTCACCGTCGAAGATGTCAAAGATCTTACCCACAGCGATCACATCCCTGCCAGCATCTTTCAGCAGATCCAGCATGGTAGCGCGGGGCGGCTTGAGGCTCAGGTCGTGGCGGTTGGTGGTGCGGTAGAAGGTATCCGCAGTGTGGCCCAGGAAGGGGCGTGCGATCACGCGGCCCACGCCGTACTCGCCCTTGAGCATCTCGCGGGCGATCTCGCAGTAGCGGTACAGCTCATGCACCGGCACCAGCTCTTCGTTGGCGGCCACCTGAAATACACTGTCGGCACTGGTGTAAACGATAAGGGCGTTTTCTTTCATGGCCTGCTCGCCGTAATCCTTCAGTACCTGCGTGCCGGAGTAAGGCTTGTTGCACAGCACCTTGTGGCCGGTCTTTTCCTCAAACTCGTGGATCAGCTCATCCGGGAAGCCGTTCGGGAAGGTGGGCAGCGGCTTGGGGCTTACCACACCGGCGATCTCCCAGTGACCAATGGTGGTATCCTTGCCCATGCTCTGCTCCTGCAGGCGGGCAAAGGAGCCGATGGGCGCTGCGGTCTTTTCGCCTGCGGTCACACCATCAATGTTGAACATGCCCATCTTTTGCAGGTTGGGGCAGTTGAAGTTGGGATGTTTTGCAATGGCACCCAGGGTGTTGGTGCCCTCGTCGCCAAAGGCGGCGGCATCCGGCTCTGCACCGATTCCAAAGCTGTCGAGGACGATCAGAAAAACACGCTTTTCCATATCGTTTTTTCTCCATTTCTTCCGGGGACCTGCCCCGGATAAGTGATACTATCTTTACTTATCATTATAAGCAAATCCTGTGCCGGATGCAAGCTTTTTCGCCTTCCCGCAAATATCCGTCATTTTCACCAAAATGTTCGTCATTTCGTTCACAATCCGACGAAGCGTTTTTGCGTTTTTATTCGTTGCTGCGTTATTTCGTGGCAGAGGCATCTTAGCTGCCAAAAAAATTGCAGCGCAGCTTGAAATTTTTCTTGCCCTATTGTATCCAAGCGGATATAATAGTAAATGGAAAAAGTTTTGAACAGCAGAACTTTTCTGCTTTTGTACCACAGCATGGGATTTTTCCCGTTGGTCGCGTGCAGCTGCCTGTATGACAGCGGACAGCCTGCCGCAAAATAGAGAATGTGAAGTTGTAGTTGGAGGTAGTAAAAGTATATGAGAAAAACAAAGATCATCTGCACTCTGGGCCCGTCCACCGATCAGGAAGGCGTTCTGCGCGAGCTGGTCGCCAACGGCATGAATGTTGCCCGTTTTAATTTTTCCCACGGCTCTCACGAGGAGCATCTGGGCCGCTTTGAAAAGCTGAAAGCCATTCGTGAAGAGCTGGGCAAGCCGGTCGCCGCCCTGCTGGACACCAAAGGCCCTGAGATCCGCCTGAAGGACTTCAAGAACGGCACTGAAATGCTGGAAGCCGGCCAGACCTTCACCCTGACCACCCGTGAGGTGGAAGGCACCAAGGAGATCTGCTCCATCACCTATAAGGACCTGCCGCAGGACGTGCAGCCCGGCGGCACCATCATGCTGGACGACGGCCTGATCAAGCTGCAGATCGTCACCGTGAACGACACCGACATCGTGTGCAAGGTGCTGAACAACGGCAAGATCAAGAACAAGAAGGGTGTCAATGTGCCCGGCGTGCATCTGTCCATGCCGTATATGAGCCAGCGCGACCGCGACGATATCATCTTTGGCGCACAGCAGGGCTTTGACTTCATCGCTGCTTCCTTCGTGCGCACCGCACAGGATGTGTACGATATCCGCAACCTGCTCAACGAGTATGATTCCGATATCCGCATCATCGCCAAGATCGAGAACCGTGAGGGCGTGAACAACATCGACAGCATTCTGGCTGCAGCCGATGCTGTCATGGTGGCCCGCGGCGATCTGGGCGTTGAGATTGACTTTACCGAGCTGCCCGGCATTCAGAAGAATATCATCGAGCGCTCCTTCTCCTTTGGCAAGCCCATCGTCACCGCTACCCAGATGCTGGACAGCATGATCGTGAACCCCCGCCCCACCCGCGCCGAGATCTCCGACGTGGCAAATGCCATCTACGACGGCACCTCTGCCATCATGCTTTCCGGCGAGACTGCTGCCGGTGCTTACCCCGTGGATGCTCTCAAGACCATGTCTGCCATTGCTGAGCGCACCGAGCAGGAGAACCACGCCCGCTTTGTTCCCCTCACCGAGAACACCGGCAAGATCAGCGTGAGCGATGCAACTGCACACGCTGCCTGCCTGACCGCCAAGGACGTGAACGCCGCCGCCATCGTCACCGTGTCCGAGTCCGGCAACACCGCCCGTCTGCTGAGCAAGTACCGCCCGGAGCAGCCCATCATCGCCTGCGTGATGAAGGAGCAGGTGCAGCGTCAGCTGGCCCTGAGCTGGGGCATCACCCCGCTGATGATGCCTCTGGCACACAGCACCGATGAGCTGATCGAGATGTCCACCTCTCTGGCCAAGGAGAACGGCTACCTGCACAACGGTGAGCTGGCCGTTGTGACCGCAGGCGTGCCTGTGGGCGTGTCCGGCACCACCAACATGATCAAGATCCACATGGTAGGCAACTGTCTGGCTACCGGTGTGGGCGTTGGCCGCGAGAATGCCGACGTGACCAGCGCCACCGGCAAGGCCTGCGTCTGCCGCACGCTGGAAGAGGTGCGTGCAAAGTTCAAGCCCGGCATGGTGCTGGTGGTGCCCTCCACCAGCAACGAAATGCTGAGCTATGTGCGCGACGCCGCCGCTCTGGTGGTGGAAGAGCCGGGCCTGAACAGCCATGCCGCCATTGCCGGCAAGGCCCTGCTCAAGCCCACCGTTGTGGGTGCTGCCGGTGCCACCAGCCACATCCGTGACGGCCTGATGGTCGCTGTGGACTGCGCGCACGGCAGCGTGCAGCGCCTGCAGGCATAAGCCAAAGGAGAAGATCATGGAACGCATTGCAAGCTTCTGTGTTGACCATACCAAACTGGACCGCGGCATGTATCTGAGCCGTCAGGACGGCGATGTTCTCACATGGGACATCCGCATGAAAAGGCCCAATCACGGCGATTACCTGTCCACCGGTGCCGCCCACACGCTGGAGCATCTGTTTGCCACCTATGCACGCAACAGCGCCTTTCAGGACAGCGTGATCTACGTTGGCCCCATGGGCTGCCGCACCGGCTTCTATCTGCTCACCCGCGGCCTGACCCCCGCCGAGGCACTGGAGTTGACGGTGGAATCCTTCCGCTTCATGGCTGGCTTTGAGGGCGCTGTGCCCGGGGCCAGCGAAGTGGAGTGCGGCAACTACCGCGATATGGATCTGCCCGCCGCCAAGGCCGAGGCCGCTGCCATGCTGCCGGTGCTGGAAGCACTGACCGGCGACGAGCTGCATTACTAAGCTATCTTCACCCTTCAAATTCATCATCATAAAAAAGCGCTCTCCCAACGGAAACCCGGTGGGAGAGCGCTTTCGTTTTAGTTGTTCTTGATCGCATCCAGTGCCTGCCGTGCAGCACGGATGTTTTCTTCATCCGTCTGCCATACCTCAAACTCTGAAAAGCCCGGCAGCCCCATGGGCACGCCCTCGCGGCGGAAGGTCATGCGGCTTTGCAGCACCTGCTTGCCGGAAAGGTGGAACGCATGTGCCCCGGTCTGTGCGGCCAGTGCCGGGATGTTTTGTGCCGTGACACCGGCACCTACCAGAATTTCCACGCTGTCCCCTGCCCGCTCCACCAGTCGGCCGAGAAGCTCCGCTCCCTCTGGGGCACTCGCCGCCTGCCCGCTGGTGAGGATGGTACAAAGGCCCATGTTCCGGACCGTTTCCAGTGCCGCAAAGGGGTCGGCGCTGACATCAAAGGCACGGTGCAGGGTACACGCCACCGGACGGCCTGCCTTTTCCGCTGCCCTGCGCGCCGCCGCATAAATGGGCCGCATGGCCTCCGCATCCAGCTGCCCTTCCGGGGTCAGCACACCGGTCACGATACCATCCGCCCCGGCCTCCACCAGCTCTGCGGCCAGCTGTTCCATCTGGGCAAGCTCGTAGCTGTCGTAACAGAAATCTCCGAACCGGGGCCGCAGCAGAGCACGCACCGGCAGGCCGGTCTCCGCCTTGACCTGACGCACCAGCGCAAGGCTGGGCGTTGTACCGCCCACGATCAGGTCGGCACACAGTTCCAGCCTGCTGGCACCGCCGCGCTTTGCTGCCAGTGCACTGGCAGTGCTGTCCACACATACTTCCAGAACGGAACGCATTTCAATTCCTCCCTTTTTGCCGGGCTTTGAACCCGGCATTCTGGTTTATTCTACCACGTTTTTCCGTTTTATAAAACCCTGTGGCAGCAAAAAGCTGCGGCCCGGGTCTTATCCCTGCCGCAGCCTTTGTTGTTTTTTTCAGATCAGCCCCAGCGCCTTGAACTCCTTTGCAATGCCGTCCTCGTATACCGAGGGAGCAATGCGGTCGCACCGCTTTTTCAGGTTTTCGGAGCCATTGGCCATGCACACACTGATGCCGACAACATCGGTCATCTGCAGGTCATTATCGCTGTCACCAAAGCCGATGGTATCCGCCAGCGTGCAGCCCAGATGATCACAGATGGCCTTGATTCCGGTGCCCTTATTAAATTTGCGGTTGATGAGCTCACCATTCACAAAGCCATCGGTCAGGCGGTCCAGCTTGCTTTCGCAGAACACGAACTGGTCGGCATAGAGCTGCTTTGCCTCGGCAAGGTCGCTCTCGTGGTCGGCAATGAACACGATCTTATACAGCGGTTCCCCTTTGTAATCGGAAAGCGGCAGGATGGACATGCCCTCTTCCATGGCTTTGTGCCAGCGTTCTGCTTCGCTGTTCAGCGGTGCATCGTTCTTTTTGTGGATAAATTTCCACCTCTCAGCCATCTTGCTTCCGCCAAAGGTGGCATCCCGGGCTTCCAGCGTGCACTCCACGCCATTGCGCTCCAGCGCCGCGCGCACGCCTTCAGCCTGCTGCGGCTCCATGGGGATGTCCACCAGCGTCTTGCCATCGCACAGCACATAGCCGCCGGCGCTGCACACTGCGCCCGCAAAGCAGTCGTGCCGCAGCAGCGGTTCGGTCATGCGGTGGTTGCGGCCGGTGCACAAAAACAGCTTGTGTCCGTTTGCTCTGGCGCGATCCAGTGCAGCCAGAGTGCTTTCCGGGATGAGCATATCACCCGGCGGCAGCAGCGTGCCGTCAATATCCAGAAAAATCAGCTTACGACCCATACTTTTATCCTTTATCATCAAAGGGAGCCTCGCTCCACGATCTGATAGCCCAGCGTCACCTGACGCACAGGCCCGCTGCTTCCATTTTCTTCCAGCATCTGCAGCAGGATCCGGGCAGCCTCCTGCCCCACCTGCTTCTGGTAAAAGCGCACCGTGGCCAGCCCCGGTTCCATCATGCTGCCAGCCCAGCTGTCGCCAACGCCTGCAAGACCCACATCCTGCCCCACATGCCGTCCTGCTTCCCGCAGGGCACGCATGGCACCAAAGGCCACCGTGTCAGTCACGCAGACCACACCGTCCAGATCCGGGCAGCGCACCAGCAGTTCCTGCATACAGCGCTGGCCCTCCTCCATGGTAAAGGCGTTGCAGCAGATGCGGGGCATCTGTTCGCCGTTCAGTCCGGCAGCGTTCAGCGCATCCTGCACGCCCTCACGGCGCTGCACGCCGGTGGCATCGTCCCGCTCTGTACCGCCAATATAAACGATCCTTTTGCGGCCATGGTCCAGCATCCGCTGGGCAAGTTCCCGGGCTGCAGTGCGGTCGTCGTTGTACACGCAGGCCACATCCTGAAAACGCTGGCCTGTTACCACCACCGGCACACGGCAGTTTTTCAGCGCCTGCGCCAGCTGAGGAGTATAATAGCTGCCCAGCAGGATGATGCCCGCCACGTGGTTGCGCTGCATGGCAGTCAGATAGCCCAATTCCCGCTGAGCGTCCAGCTCGGTGTTTCCCAGCAGCATCAGATAGCTCTTTGCATCCAGCTCACTGGCAATGCCTGCCGTGATCTGCCCCACCGACTGGGAGCCGATGCTGGGAGCGATCACCCCAACCTGATTCACTTTTCCGGTGCGCAGAGTCTGGGCGGCGGTATCCGGGCGGTAGCCGGTCTTTTCCACTACCTCGTGGATGACAGCCCTCTTCTGTTCGCTCAGGGGGCCTCCGTTCAGGTAGCGGCTGACCGCCGCACTGGATACACCCGCCATTTTTGCAATATCACTGATGGTCATTTGCAGTACTTCTCTCTTTTGGGATGCATTGTTATGTGTAAACGTTTTCATGCTTATTATAAACCGCTTTCATCCATCCCGCAAGATGCGCTTTTCCCGGTTTATTCCGAACGCATTTTTGTTTTTCTGGCAACTGTGTACAAAAGACGGCTTTTTTCTGAGAAGCAGGGCATTACAGGCGGTCAGGCTGCGCCCATGCTCCATGCACGCACGGCAAGCCCCAGCAGCAGGACCACCAGCAGAACGATAAACACGGTTTTATTGCCAGTTCTTCTCTGTTTCTTTTTGCGGCCTGCCGTGCTGCGGCTTTTGGCCGAGCTGCTGCGCGCTGTGGTGCTTCTGCTGCCGGAGGAACGGCTGCCGGCCGTTTTGCGGCTCTGGGCGCTGCGGTTCTGGCCCTGCTTTGTGCTCTGGCGGGCTGGCTCGTGCGCAGCCGTTTTTTCTTCCGGCGCACGGCTGGATGCGATCGGCTCCTTTGCGCCGCAGCGTGCCAGATAATTTTCTGCATCGCGGTAATAGCGGGCAAGCTCATTCTCGCGGAAAGCCGTGCCCACATAGCCGTCTTCCAAGCTCTCCACCGCCTCGTTGAACAGGATCGCCGCCTGAGCGGCATCGGTGTGATCGGTGGCGTGGGCGGCTTCGTTGCGGGCGGTGCGCACAGCATTGCAGGCGCGGCGGGCCGCACCCGGATTGCTGGTATTGCCCAGCAGGTCCAGCGGTTTGGCGGCATCCTTTTCCGGGTCCAGCAGAACCCGCATACAAATGGTGGTATCCAGCTGCTGCCAGCTGTTTTTGCCGGAAAGATCCGGCATACGGTCGTAGTAGTCCGGGCTTTCCTGCTGGCGCTGTGCAACGTGATCCAGCAATGCACCCAAGCTGTGCGCACCGGGTTTGTGCTCCCAGTGCCAGCGCAGCAGGCGGCGGCTGATCTCATCGCAGGCAGTCTTGATCTCAAAGGCAGCCTGTAAGGCTTCTTCCGGCATAATGGTTCTCCCTTCTTCTGGCATACAAAAAAGCGGAGAAGGCATACCGCCCTCTCCGCTGCTGTTTGTGTTACAGCACGAACTGGTAATACACGAAGCCGCACAGTGCCACTGCTGCACAGACAATGGCAGTGATGGGCGGCACCCAGCGGATCAGCGCTTCGGCCACGCTGTCGCGCTCGTCCTCGTATTCTTCCTCGTCGTCATAGGCAGGCTCCGGCTGCTGAGATATCGGCTGTGCACGGCGGGCTGCAGCAGGCATCACACGGGTGCCTTCGTCCGCAGCTGCATGGGATGCCCTGCCCGGGAACTGTGCCCGCATTCCGGCATCCATCACACGGGTCTGCTCTGCAGCAGGTTCTTCCGGCTGTGGTTCTGCTTCACGGCACGGTGCACCCATGATCCGGGTCGGCTCCTCCTGCACGGGCGCTGCGCCCATAATGCGGGTAGGCTCTTCAGCCTGCGGGGCAAGAGGCGTTTCCAGTTCCGGCTCGGTCTGGGCAGGCTGTTCCGGCTGCAGCAGGGTGTTCAGCGCGTTCTGCAGCAGGATGCGGTCGCAGCCGCACTCCGAGCAGTACACGGTATCCTCCTCCTTCGGGTGGAAGGCACCGCAGGCGCAGTACCAGCCATTTTCAAACACCTGCGGCTGATACTTCAGCTCCGGGCGGTTCATGCGGGTCTCCAGCGCCTTTTCCAGCTCAGCAGACAGGCGCTTGGGGGCAGGCAGGCGCACGCGCTTGATGCCGTCCAGATGCACCACCCGCTTGCCGTTGTACACGTTGCACAGCGAAACATCCACGCTGGTGATGGCCTTTGCGGTAACGAACACCGCATCGTCCATGCCAAACAGTTCGCCGGGCTTTACTTCCAAGTCACGGTACTCGAACCGGTCCTCGCACAGGATCACGCCGTCCACGCCCTTGCACTTGAAGTGGATCTCCAGCGCGGTCAGGGTCACCTTGGAAATATTCTTGAAGGTCAGGCAGACCGCGTGCTCCCCGCTGACATCACCCTTGAGCAGCTCCACGCAGACGAACTGCACCGGGCTGCCGGGGGTGTAATAGTTTGCGCGGGTCCGTGCGACCGGGTTAAAATTTTCCTCCACGACACTCGCTCCTTTCCGTTTGGATCAAATCAGTTCTGCGGGTCCTGTGCATCCGGCGTTTCCGGTGCAGCAGTCTCCGGCAGCGGCTGGGCCGTTTCGGCCTGTTCGGCAGGCTCAGCGGTCTCTGCAGATTCAGCAGTTTCGGCCTGCTGAGCGGTCTCTGCAGGGGCAGCCTGCACGGTCTGAGCAGGCTGTTCCGGCTTCGGCTCATCGCCTTCACGCGGGGGCAGTGTGCCGCCCGCCATAATGGTGTTGAACTCCTGCTCGTTGAGCTTCTCGCGTTCCATCAGGGCCTGTGCCAGCGCGTGCAGCTGATCGATGTGCTCGGTCAGGGTGCGGCGGCAGGTCTCGTAGGCTTCATCGATGATGTCCCGCATCTCGCCGTCGATCTCGGCAGCGGTGGTCTCGCTGTAGCCCTTGCCCTGACCCAGATCGCGGCCCAGGAAGGTCTCCTCCTGCGAGGTACCGTACACCACAGGGCCAAGCCGCTCCGAGAAGCCGTACTTGGTAATCATCTGGCGGGCAATGTTGGTGGCCTGCTGCAGATCATTGGAAGCACCGGTGGAGATATCCTCCAGGATCAGCTGTTCGGCCACGCGGCCGCCCAGACTGGAAACGATATCCTCGAACATTTCGCCCTTTGTCACGTAGCTGCGGTCTTTCTCGGGCAGGTACATGGTGTAGCCGCCAGCCTGACCACGCGGGATAATGGTGATCTCGTGCACACGGGGGTGATGCTTGCAGTAGAAGCCCGCCACAGCGTGGCCTGCCTCGTGGTAAGCAGTCAGCTTCTTTTCCTCCGGGGTCACAACGCGGCTCTTCTTCTCCGGGCCAGCCATCACCTTCATGGAAGCTTCCTCGATATCCTCCATGGTAATGGCCTTGCGGTTGCGGCGTGCAGCCAGCAGAGCCGCTTCGTTGACAAGGTTCTCAAGGTCTGCGCCCGCAAAGCCTGCGGTGCGCTGTGCAATGACCCTGAGAGAGACATCCGGGGCCAGCGGCTTCTTTTTGGTGTGGACCTTGAGGATCTCCTCACGGCCCTTGACATCCGGCAGGCCCACATAGACCTGACGGTCAAAACGGCCCGGACGCAGCAGAGCCTTATCCAGAATGTCGGCACGGTTGGTGGCCGCCATGACGATGATGCCGTCGTTGGCCTCAAAGCCGTCCATTTCCACCAGCAGCTGGTTCAGGGTCTGCTCGCGTTCATCGTGGCCGCCGCCCAGACCGGCACCGCGCTGACGGCCCACAGCATCGATCTCATCAATGAAGATGATGCAGGGCATGGACTTCTTTGCCTTATCGAACAGGTCACGCACGCGGGATGCACCCACGCCGACGTACATTTCCACAAAGTCAGAGCCGGAAATGGAATAGAAAGGCACACCGGCCTCGCCTGCGCAGGCGCGGGCCAGCAGGGTCTTGCCGGTGCCCGGAGGGCCTACCAGCAGCACGCCGTGGGGAATGCGTGCGCCCAGAGTGTTGAACTTCTCCGGGCTTTTCAGGAACTCCACGACCTCTTTCAGCTCTTCCTTTTCCTCGTCCTCACCGGCAACATCGGCAAAGGTGGCTGTCTTTTGGTTCTCGTGCTCGTCCTTCACCTTGGCTTTGCCAACGTTCATGATCCCGCCGCCGCCAGCACCGCCGCGCATCATGGAGAACAGCAGGAAGCCGGTGCAGCCCAGCATTGCCAGATAGAACAGGATCTCCATCCATGGGATGTTTTCCTTGACAGGGGTATAATCGTACACCATGGGAGCATCCGGGTTTGCTTCGTCATAGGCGGCAATGTAGTCGCCCACATACTTGACGAACATGGATGCATAGGGCAGCTTGTAGCGCACAGTCACAGTGCCGTCGCTGTTCTTCTGCGCAGCAGTATCCTCATCCGAGGAGGACAGCATACCGCTCAGCAGTCCACCGGTGGCCTGCGTGGTGCTCTGGGACGTGGTATCGGGCAGGGGCAGGTTGTTCTTGCCGCCTTCCTTGAGGTTCATGGTGATGACACCGGTGTTCAGGTCCAGCGAGAACTGCGTGACCTGCAGGCTTTCAAAATAATGCACCACCGTGGAATATTCCATGGAAGAGCTGTTGGCAGAGCCGGTGCCGCCCAGCACCGACCAGACCATCAGCACCGCCGCCAGCGCCAGAGCAAGGATCAGCGGATTGAAACGGGGTCTTTTGGATTGCAAAAAAATCAACTCCAGTTCTTGGATGAATTATAGTGTGAGAAATCACTTCTCGTAGACTTCAGGCTTGAGCACACCCACATAAGGCAGGTTGCGGTATTTTTCATCGTAGTCCAGACCGTAGCCCACCACGAACTCGTCCGGCACCTGGAAGCCCTCGTAGTCGGGCTGGATATCGGCCTTGCGGCGGCTGGGCTTGTCCAGAATGGTGCAGATCTTTACCGAGTTGGGGTTGCGCATCTTGAGCATGGGCACCAGATTCGAGAGGGTGACGCCGGTATCCAGAATATCCTCCACGATCAGCACATCCTTGCCGGACAGATCACCGTCCAGATCCTTGATGATCTTTACAAGGCCGCTGGTAACAGTGTTGCTGCCACCGTAGCTGGACACCACCATAAAATCGATGCTGCAGGGAATGCTCACCGCACGCATCAGGTCGGCCATAAACACCACCGAGCCCTTGAGGATGGACACCAGAACAAGGTTCTTGCCCTCGTAATCCTTGCTGATCTGGGCACCCAGCTCAGCAACCTTTGCCTTTAACTCTTCTTCACTGACCAGAACGGTCTTGATATCATCATGCATACTCATGTTATTTCCTCCCTATGTTCCATTTCCATCTGCAGCACCTGCGCAGTGTCTGCATCCGGGGCAAGGCCCTCGGCAAAGCCCGCACCGCAGACCCACAGTACTTCGCTGCCCGCCGCCAGCAGCGGCAGCTGATCGCGCTGGCTGGCCGGGATGCCCGTTTCGTTCATCCACTTGCGCAGCCGGTTGTGTACACTTCGCCCCGCCGGGCGGTAGACATCTCCCGGCTGGCGGGTGCGCAGGACAAGACCAGCATACAACGTAGTTATTCTAGCATAATCCGCCTGATTTTTTAAGTCTTTTTTATGAACGACTTGTATTTTTTCTTCAAAATCAGCCGTAAAAAGCCCTGCAGTCACCTTCCAGCCGCCCGCAAGGCAGTATTCTGCCTGTTTTTCCGGCTGAAAGGGCTGGCTTTCCGGCCGTTTGTCTTCCTGCTGCCGGGGCCGTTCCGGCACAATCTCCTGCCAGAAGCATCCGTCTTTGGCACAAAAGCGCACCCGGTCAGTCAGCTGTACCGCACCGCTGCCGCGCCGCACAAGGCCGCACAGCAGCTGCACATATTTTTCCTCTGCGTCACGCACGGGAGCCGTCAGCGAATGCATGGCTGCTTCCAAAATAAGCGCATCCGCAGCGGAAAGTGGGCCCAGCCGCCACACCGTGCAGGCTTCCGGGCTTTTGATGGCAGCCTGTGCCGCATCCAGACGTGCAGCAGAAAGCAGCTCTTCGGCCTTCCGGGCAAAATAGGCATCCGCGCGGGCTGCCTTCTCGCAGAAGCGGGCAAGGTTTTCCACCGCTGCGCCGTTGGTGCTCTGCAGTGCAGGCAGTGCCGCACGGCGCACCCGGTTGCGGGCATAGGCATCGGTCGCGTTCGTCTCATCTGTGACCCATGCCTGCCCGGCTGCACGGCAGAAGCTTTCGGTATCCTGCCGGGTAAGGGCCAGCAATGGCCGCAGGTAGCACCCGCGCTTTGGCCGGATGCCTGCCGCACCGTGCAGCCCCGTGCCCCGGGCCAGCCGCAGCAGCAGGGTCTCAGCCTGATCATTTGCAGTATGGGCCGTTGCAACGTCATCTATCCCCTCCCCGCACAAACGCGCAAAGCAGGCATAGCGCAGGCGGCGCGCCCAGTCCTCCCCGGCATGTTCCGACGGCAGGCCCACTTCGTCGGCCATCTCTGCAGCATGGAACACCCGCAGCGGCACACCCAGCCGGGCGCATTCCGCCCGCACAAAGGCTTCGTCCCGGTCGGCGCTCTCACCGCGCAGGCCGTGGTTCACATGGCAGGCCGAAAGCACAAACCCGAATTCCGGCTGCAGGGCCAGCAGGATGCGCAGCAGTGCCATGCTGTCCGCCCCGCCGGACACTGCCGCGGCCAAGTGCAGCGGCTCGCCCGGACAAAGCAGCTTTTCTCGCAGAACAAACATGCGCACATGCGCCAGAATTTTTTCATTGTTCATCAGCGTTTAAAGTCCACATCCATAAAGCGGGTGTGGGCACCATCCCAGCCCAGCGGCACCGTGCTGGTCTCGCCGTGACGGTTCTTCGCCACGATGCACTCTGCCGTATCGGCATCCACCTCAGCGCCGTCCGGGTTCTGGCTGGCATAGTAGGAATCGCGGTACAGGAACAGAACGCAGTCGGCATCCTGCTCGATAGAACCAGAATCGCGCAGGTCGGAAAGCTGGGGCCGGTGGCTGGAATTGTTGCCCTGCTTTTCCACCGCACGGGACAGCTGAGAAAGTGCGATGATGGGCACATTCATTTCCTTTGCCATGATCTTGAGGTTTCGGGTGATGGAGCTGATCTCCTGCACGCGGTTCTCGCTGCGCTGGCCGGTGGTCATCAACTGCAGATAGTCGATGACGATGAGGCCCACATTCGGGCGGGTGGGGTCCTGATTCACCCGGCGGATCTTCGCCTTCATCTCGGTGATGGTGATGCCGGAGGTATCGTCCATATAGATGGGTGCATCGTGCAGCTTTTCGGTGGCAAGGGCCAGATATTCCCAGTCCTCGGCGCGCAGGGCACCGGTGCGGAATGCCTGACTGTCGATGCCGGCCTCAGCAGAAAGGATGCGGTTCGTGAGCTGTTCCTTGGTCATTTCCAAGCTGAAAATGGCCACCGGCACCTTCTGCTGCATGGCCACGCGGGTGGCGATGTTCAGCGCAAAGCTGGTCTTGCCCATACCGGGGCGGGCCGCAAGGATGATGAGGTCGCCGCGGCCAAGGCCGGTGAGCACCGTATCCAGCAGGCGGAAGCCTGTGGGGATGCCCTTGTATTTGTCCGCATCCGGGCCGCTGATCTTCTGCAGGTTGGTCAGGGTCTCCACCATGCTGGAGGAAAGCGGTGTCAGTGCGCTGGAATCGCGGCCGGAGCGGATCTCATAAATGCGCTGCTCCGCGTTTTCCAGCAGCAGATCGGCATCCGGTTCATCTCCGGCATCCTGCAGGATGTCCTTTGCAACGCCCATCAGCTGGCGCACCAGATACTTTTCCTGCACGATCTGGGCATAGGCCTTCACGTTGGAAATGCTGGGCACCGTCTCGGCAAGGCCGGTCAGGTACACCTTTGCTTCGTCGGCACTGGGGAACACGCCGTCCGAGATAACAGCGTCCAGCAACGTCACAAAGTCGATGGTCTGGTCGGCGGTGAACAGGCGCAGCATTTCGGAGTAGATCTGCGCATTCTGCCGGGTGTAGAACATCTCCGGCCGGATGATCTCCACCAAGTCGGTGAGCGTTTCCGGTTTGAGCAGCACCGCACCCAGCACGCTCTGCTCTGCCTGCATGTTGTAGGGCAGGTTGATGCCCACGCTTTCCAGATTCAGTTCATTGGAATAATGTCGTTCGTTCGGCATGGTAGTTTATCCTTTTGCATCATTTCGCTGAAAAGCCAAAAAGCGCCCCCTGCTGTGAGGGGGCGCAGATGGCAGAAAAATCAGGCCTGTTCCACTTCCACCATAATTTTGAAAGAAGCGACCACACCAACGTGCAGACGGACCTTGCCGTTGAACACACCGGCATCCTTGATGTCCTTGGTCTCCAGCTCGATCTTCTTCTTATCGATGGGTGCGCCTGCCAGCTGAGCCAAAGCATCGGCAACTTCCTTGCCGGTGACTTTGCCGTGCAGACGGCCGGATGCACCGCCCTTGGCCTTGATGGTCACGGTCTTGCCCTCGATCTTTGCGGCCAGATCCTTGGCAGCAGCTACGGTCTCAGCCTCGTGGAAATCGGCAGCAGCTTCCTTGCTGCGGGCAACGTTCACAGCGCTGGCATCTGCCACAGCGGCCAGCTTGCGCGGGAACAGATAGTTGCGGGCGTAGCCGTCGGAGACCTCGTGGATCTCGTCCTTCTTGCCAATGCCCTTGATATCCTGCTTGAGAATCACTTTCATGATGTTATCCCTCACTTCTCACCGGAAAACCGGTGCAGTTGTTGTGTTTATAGTATAGCGCATTTGTCGCTTTTGGGCAAGAGGAAGCGCGCATTGCAGCATTATCCTCAAGTGAACTCCCCCAGTCCGCTTCGCAGACAGCCCCCTCTGAGATGGGGCCTTTGGCAAAACCGAAGGCTTGTCCTTTTCGCCAGAGGCTCCTTCTTTGAGACAGACTCCCCCGGCCGGGGGAGGTGGCACAAAGTGCCAGAAGGGGAACAGCTGGCATCACACAAGTGATGACGGAAGGAGTTTTCTTATTTCAGTTCCTTTGCAGCCACGTCCAGAGCTACCTCAATGACCTTGTCCATGTCATAGTATTTATACTCGCCCAGACGGCCGCCGAAGATGACGCCCGGCTCCGCATCGGCCAGCTTCTTGTACTCGGCATACAGGGCACCGTTCTTCTCGTCATTGACGGGGTAGTACGGCTCGTCGCCCTTTTTCCATTCGGCGCTGTACTCGCGGCTGATGACCGTTTTGGGCTGGGTGCCGAACTCAAAGTGCTTGTGCTCGATGATGCGGGTGTAGGGAGTTTCCGCATCGGTATAGTTGACCACCGCGTTGCCCTGATAGTTGTCGGTGTCCAGCACCTCGGTCTCAAAGCGGACGCTGCGGTACTGCAGAGCACCCAGCTTGTAGCCAAAGTAGGCATCCACCGGGCCGGTGTAGACCACCTTCTCGGCCAGATCGTTCAGATTTTCGCGGTCGGCCAGATAGTCCACATTCAGGCGCACCTCGGTGCCGTCCAGCATCTTTTCCACCATGGCGGTGTAGCCGCCATTGGGAATGCCCTGATACAGTGCGTTGAAATAGTTGTCGTCGTAGGTGAAGCGCACCGGCAGACGCTTGATGATGAAGGCCGGCAGTTCGGTGCAGGGGCGGCCCCACTGCTTGCCGGTGTAGCCCTTGATAAGCTTTTCGTAGATATCGGTGCCCACAAGGCTGATGGCCTGCTCTTCCAGATTCTGCGGGTCGGTGATGCCTGCTTCCTTCTTCTGCTCTTCGATCTTGGCCTTGGCTTCGGCAGGGGTAACAACGCCCCACATCTTATTAAAGGTGTTCATATTGAAGGGCAGGTTGTAGATCTCGCCGTGGTAGTTTGCCACCGGGCTGTTGGTGTAGCGGTTGAACTCTGCAAACTGGTTCACATACTGCCACACAGCCTTGTTGTTGGTATGGAAGATATGTGCACCGTAGCGGTGGACGTTGATGCCCTCCACCGGCTCCGTGTAGATATTGCCTGCAATGTGGCTGCGCTTATCGATCACAAGGCACTTCTTGCCTGCCTTTTTTGCTTCCTGTGCAAAGACCGCGCCGTAAAGGCCGGCACCAACGATCAGGTAATCGTACTGTTTCATGGGTGTGATCCTCTCTGTTCCATTTATTTTCCTTCTACATCGCCCTTTTTCTGCGATGCATAGTATTTGTCGATGGCACCTTCGATGCGGGCACGGGCTGCTTCCGGCGTGATATGCTTGAGCTGTGCTGCTGCCATGGTCTGGTGGCCGCCGCCGCCCAAAGATTCCATGATCACCTGCACGTTCACGGCACCCAGACTGCGGGCCGAGATGTTCACGCCTGTGCCCACCTGCACTGCCACAAAGCTGGCATCCACGCCCTGAATGGTCAGCAGATCGTTTGCCGCCTGTGCAATGGCCACGCGGGCTTCCGGTGCCACCTCGCCGCTGACGGAGATTGCGCAGTTTTTGTACATGCGTGCTTTTTCCACCAGATCTGCCTTGGCATTGTACTCCACCATGGTCACATCGAACAGCTGGCGCACCCGCTCCGTCTCCGCGCCATAGCGGCGCAGCGCAGCGGCAGCTTCAAAGGTACGCACACCGGTGTGCAGGGTAAAATCGCGGGTATCCAGCATGATGCCGGACAAAAGGCCCTCGGCCTCCACACGGTTGGGCTTGTCGTCGCGCTCGCCCACGTACTGCAAAAGCTCCGTGACCAGCTCACTGGCCGAGGAAGAATACGGCTCATGGCAGACCAGCGCCGGGTTCTCGATGTAGCCCACGCCCTTGCGGTGGTGGTCGATCACGGCTACCTTGCCGCATTTTTCCAGAATATCCTTGCTTTCCACAAGGCCAACCTGATATGTATCCACCACGATGCACAAGGTGCGCTTGGAGATGATGGGCAGTGCGTCCTTCGGGTCGATAAAGTCGTCCTTCTGGCCTGCACGGCACAATGCATCGATCAGGCTGCCCGCAAGGGTAGCGTCACGCCGCACCGCGATCACCGCCGGGACATCGCATATTTTGCAGATGCGCAGCACGCCCTCGGCGGAGCCGATGGCATCCAGATCGCTCATGCGGTGGCCCATAATGACTACATGATCTGCTTCCTTGATCAGCTTCACCAGCTGATCGGCCACGATGCGGCTGCGCACCTTGCTGCGCTTTTCCACGCCGTGGCTCACGCCGCCGTAGAACGTAAAACCGTCCGGTGTCATTTCAGCGGCCTGATCGCCGCCGCGGCCCTGCGCCATATCCAGCGCCTGCACGGCCATATCCTGGGCTTCCCGCAGGGTCTTGGCCCCGCGGCCAATGCCGATGGACAGCGAAAGGTTCACGCTGGGATCCAGCGCACGGATCTTGTCCAGCACATCGTAGCCGCGGTTGGCGAACTGCTCCATCTGGCGCTCTTCCACCACAGCGATATAGCGGCCGCTGGCCACACGGCGCAAAAAGCCGCTGCCCCGGCCGATCATATCCTCCAGCGTGCGGTTGATGCCTTCCAGCAGGCGGGCACGCTCGCTGTCCAGCATGTCACCGAACACATCGTCGTAGCCGTCCACCAGAAACACCAGATAGCCCGGACGGCTGGCTTTGTATTCCGCCTCCACCTTGCGCAGGGCGGTCTCCTCGTTCAGCACCAGCAGGGTCATGCTCTCCGCATCGCCGGGCACCGTGGAGCTGTGTACGCTCCACATGCCGTCCGCGAGGGTCAGCAGCTGGCCCTCCTGCTTGCGGCACTGCTGCAGATCAAGGCCGGGCAGCACCTTCTGCACGCGGCTCACCAGCGCATCCTGCCCGTTCAACAGGCGGGTGCGGAACTGTGCATTGTACCACAGCACCGTCTCACCGGAAAGCAGCGCGGCCGGCTGAGAGAGCGGTTCCAGACTGAACTGCAGCTTGGAGCCTTCAAAGCTGCCGCCGCACATCCACCGGGCCACCCACTTGCGCAGCTGGCAGCGGAACAGCACCACCACAACGCCCCACAGCACCACCAGTGCCAGCAGCGCCGGCCATGCCGTGGGCCGCTGGATCAGCAGCACCAGCACCAGCAGGCCGCACAGCACGGCCAGACTGGCGGTGAGCATCTCCAATGTCCATCTTGGTTTTTGTTTCATCAAATCTCCTGCCTTCCGCCGCATTGTTTGCGGCAGCGTGCCCGGATCAGACCTCCATCAGGATGGGAAGGATCATCGGGCTGCGCTTGGTGCGCCGATAGATATAGCTGCTCAGTGCCTCGCGCACGCGGGTCTTGACGCTGTTCCAGTCGCGCACATGTTCATCCACGCAGCGGTCCAGCGCATTTTCCACGATGCTCTGTGCACCGTCCATCAGGCTCTCGTTCTCGCGCACATACACAAAGCCACGGCTCACAAGGTCCGGGCCGGCCAGCACCTTGCCGGTCTTGCTGTCCACGGTGGCCACAATGATGACCAGACCGTCCTCGGACAGGTGCTTGCGGTCGCGCAGGACCACATTGCCCACGTCGCCCACGCCAAGGCCGTCCACCATCACTGCACCGGCGGTGACAGGCTCGCCCAGCTTTATCTCGTCCTGGCTGAGAATGACATTGGAGCCGTTCTCCGCAATGAGGATGTTGCTGGTGGGGATGCCGAGGCTTGCGGCGGTGAGGGCATGCTTTTTGAGCTGCTTGTACTCGCCGTGCACCGGAAGGAAATACTTGGGCTTCGTCAGGGTGAGCATGAGCTTCTGTTCTTCCTGACAGGCGTGGCCGGAAACATGCACATCGTACATGCTCTCGTAAATGACCTCTGCACCCAGCAGCAGTAGACCGTTGACGATTTTGGTCACGCTCTTCTCGTTGCCGGGAATGGGATTTGCCGAAATGATAATGAAGTCGCCGGGGCCCACGCGCACCTGACGGTGACTGCAGGATGCCATACGGGAAAGGGCACTCAAGGGTTCGCCCTGACTGCCGGTGGTAATGAGCACTACCTGCTCCGGGGGATACTGGTTCAGCTCATCCACGCTGATGAGGGTGCCCTCCGGGATGTGCATATAGCCCAGCTCCTGCGCCATGGCGGTGTTGTTCACCATGCTGCGGCCGCTGAATGCCACCTTGCGGCCATCCTCCACAGCCAGATCGATGATCTGCTGCACGCGGTAGATGTTGGAAGCAAAGGTGGCAATGATGATCCGCTTGTTGCGGGCACGGGCGAACAGATTGCGCACGCCTGCAGCCACCTTCTGCTCGGTGGCGGTAAAGCCCGGGCGCTCGGAGTTGGTGGAATCGCTCAGCAGGGCCAGCACGCCGCGCTGACCGTACTCGGCCAGTGTGGACAGGTCGGTGACGCCGCAGGCCAGCGGAGTGTAATCGATCTTGAAGTCGCCGGTCTGGATGATGGTGCCCGCCGGACTGTCGATGGCAAAGGCCACCGCATCCGGGATGGAGTGGTTCACATGGATGGGCTCAATGGTAAAGCAGCCCAGCTTGATCTTCTGTCTGGGGGTGATCTCCACGAACTTGGTCTTGCCTGCCAGACCGAACTCCTCCAGCTTGTTGCGGATCAGGCCGCAGGTCAGGCGGGTGCCATAGATGGGCAGGTCAAGTTTCTGCAGCAGATACGGGATGCTGCCGATGTGGTCTTCGTGGCCGTGGGTGATGAGCAGGCCCTTGATCTTATCCTTGTTCTGCACCACAAAGGTGAAGTCCGGGATGACCATGTCCACGCCGTACATGTCGCTGTCCGGGAACACAAGGCCGCAGTCCACGATGATCATGTCGCCGTTGCACTCGTACACGGTCATGTTCTTGCCCACTTCGCCCAGACCACCCAGCGGGTAGATGTGGATGGGCACAGCGGCCTCTCTGGGCTGCTGCGGGCGGCGGGGCCGACGGTTATAATAAGGGCGGCGGGTGGTGCGGGGGCGCTTTTCGCCCGTCTGCGCGGCGGGTGCGCCGGTGCTCTGAGCAGCAGCTGCTGCCTTGCTGCGTGCGGAATTATTGGTATTTTCTTTCGACTGTGCCATTCTGACCTCCAAAATAATTACAGCGCAGGCCGTCCCCGCTTGTGGGAACAGCCGCGCTGTGCATGGGAAGCACCTTGAAAAATCGCATCGGCTTCCGTTGGATGCACCGTATAGAATTTATTTCTCAGCGTGTTTTTTGCAAACCGCTGCCTGTTCCGTAAGAGGTTTTGTGCCAGATAGGTCCATCTGCTCGATGCGACCGTGGCTTTTCTGTTGGAACGCCCGGGCACACGCCTGCGGTGCGCCCCTATACGCATTTTGTTAGGATAAGTATAGTATTTCCCGGCGTTTTTGTCAATTCCAAGGTTTGGCAGCTCCGGCACGGAATATACATTCGCACTTGACAGAAGCCGGAAAATAGCGCTAAATAGAAGCAACTCATTTTAGAAGGAGAACCGCATGAAGCAGGTCGAAGTGTACACCGACGGCGCATGCAGCGGCAATCCCGGCCCGGGCGGCTGGGGTGCCGTGCTGCGCTACCGTTTTAACGGCAAAGTTTACGAGAAAGAGCTGAGCGGCGGCGACGACAGCACCACCAACAACCGCATGGAGCTGACAGCCTTTATCGAAGCACTGCGCCAGCTCAAGGAGCCGTGCGAGGTACGGCTGTGCTCCGACAGCCAGTATGTCATCAACGGGCTTCAGAAGGGCTGGGCCAAAAACTGGCAGCGCCGGGGCTGGAAAAAAGCAGATGGCTCCCCTGCCCTGAACCCGGACCTCTGGGCACAGGCACTGGAGCAGGAAGCCCGGCACAAGATCACCTATGTCTGGGTCAAGGGCCACGCAGGCCACCCGGAGAACGAACGCTGCGACCAGCTGGCCGTGGCCCAAAGCAAAGCACATGGCGGGAGGCAGGGAACATGAGCGACACATTTTTGCCCGGCAGTGGGTTCGACACCTACGAGAGTCAGGATAAGGTTCTGGTGCAGATGGACGGCAGCAGAGAATGCGCCGTAGCTGTGCGCATTTTACAGCAGCAGGGCTTTGCCGTGGCGGGCGCTGCCGTGCGGCTGGCAGCAGAACAGACCGCCGATGCGGAAAACTCCAAAAAGGCAGCAGAGGCCCTTGGCATCGAGTGCATCGTGCTGAACGCCGAAGCACTGGCCGGGCAGGACGCAGACGTTCTGGGCGAAGGCGGCACGCCGCTGTTTGCCGCCCTGCTGACGGCTGCAGACAAGCTTGGGATGCAATATGTGGCAACCACTCACCGTGCCCGGGTGGAGACCGGTGCAGACGGCGTGCACACCGTCTGCCCGCCCGCAGGCACCGGCAGTGATGACAGCACGATTCTTGCAGCTCTGCCGCAGGAAACGCTGGCACGGCTGATCTTGCCGCTGGGCGATTTTGCCCCGGAAGATGTGGCGGAGATGGCCGAGGATTTTAAAGTTTAACCGTACGTTTCAAATGGCCTCCGTTGCACTCTGGCCATATTCAGCGGAAACATTATTTTTATATTAGAATTCCGGAAAATCCGCAGATTTTCCGGAATTCTTTTTTTACAGGCAAGGCCGCTGCGGCACACGGCATCTGCTGTTTTTGCTTCCTGCGGAAACAGCCGCACGGCGGCAGAAATGCATTCTGCGGTTCGGACCCCATTCCCGTGAAAATGAAAATCGGGAACATCCGCAGATGTTCCCGATTTTCGCATTATCAATATAATTTCCGCTGAATATGGCGCAGCACACGCGGAGCCATTCCAAATCGTTTTGTCAGTTCTGGGGATGCACGATATCGCGCCAATCCAGATCGCCGCGCTCCAAGCCGTGGATCAGTACCTCGGCAGTGGCAATGTTGGTGGCCATGGGGATGTTGTGCACATCGCACAGGCGCAGCAGCGTCATTTCGTTGGGTTCGCTGGGCTTTGCGTTGATGGGATCACGGAAGAACAGCAACAGGTCGATCTCATTGCAGGCGATGCGGGATGCGATCTGCTGGTCGCCGCCCTGCACACCGGCCAGAAAGCGTTGCACCTGTAAGCCGGTAGCTTCTGCGATCAGTTTACCGGTGGTGCCGGTCGCTACCAGTTTATGCTGGCTCAGGATGCGGCAGTACGCCGTACAAAACTGAACCATCAGCTCCTTTTTGGAGTCATGCGCAATGAGTGCAATCGTCATCCGTTACCCTCTCCTCTTCCTAAACGATTGGAACGCTTTTGTAAAAAAGTCCTTTGCTTGAAATGATATCACAAAATCCAATCTTTTACAACTGGTTTTTATACAAAATATTCAATTTTGTTTTCTTTTCAGGGATGTTTCCATTCAAAACTCCGCTGCAGTGCCCTTTCCCGTGTCGGTTTTGTCTCCCGTTTTCAGTTCTCCGGCGCAATGGCATCGGGGTTCTGCTCGGTGTCTGCGGCGGGCTGCTGCTCGTCCTGCACGGCAGGCTGGGCTTCCCCTTCTGCTGCCGTTTCCGGCGCAGCGGTGTCTGCGGCGGGTGTCATCTGTGCAGGCTGGGCTGCGGCATTGCCGGTGGTCTGGCCTGCAGCGGCCTGTGCTGGGTCAGTGGTCTGCGCCTGATCTTCCTGCTGGGCCTGCTCGGCTTCCTTTTCCGCTTCGGCCTGCTGGGCAAGGCTGCCATCCTTCAGGGCAAAATAGGCATTTGCAATGTCCACCACCAGATCACCGGTACGGGCACCATAGCCTCCGTACTCAATGCTAATGCCAATGGCGATCTGCGGATCATCCGCCGGGAGGTAAGCCACCATCATGGCGTTCAGATAGTGCTTACCGGGCGCATAGGTCTCACTGCGCTGAGGTGTACCGGTCTTGCAGGCGATCGGCACCGGATAGCTGGAAATTTTGCCGCTGATGGTGCTGGGCACCTGCTTCATGCCCTGCCGCACCAGCTCAAAGGTGTTGCCGGTGCCTTCGATCACATCCATGACCTCGGGCTTGGTCTCGCTGAGCACCTCGCCGGTGTTGGTGTCCAGAATGGCCTTGACGAAATGGGTGCGGTAACGGGTGCCGTTGTTGGCCAGCGTTGCCGCGTAGGTAGCCAGCTGGATGGGCGAGACCACCGTGTTGCCCTGACCGATGGCGGCCTGCACATCCAGCGATGCCGTATAGTTGGAGTCGTTCTTGGTGGTCAGACGGCCCACGGCCTCGCTCACCTCCACACCGGTGCGCTGGCCAAGACCCAGCTTGTAGGCATAGGCATCGTACACATCGCTGGTCAGGCGGCGGCCAACATCATAGAAGAAGATGTTGCAGCTCCACTTGATGGCCGTTACCACATCGATGTTGCCGCTGTGGCCATGGCGGGTACAGCGGGGGTGGTAATCCTTGAAGTAGTTGTACACGCCGTTGCAGTAAACGGTAGAATACTGGTTGATGAGGCCGCTGTCCAGTGCAGCCACCGCCACGGCGGGCTTGAAGGTAGAACCCGGCGTATACAGGCCCTGCAATGCGCGGTTGAACAGCGGCAGGCTCGGGTCGGAGCTGTACTCGCTGTAGTTGGCGGCATACAGGTTCTGGTCATAGCTGGGATAGTTGGAAGCAGCCAGCACACTGCCGTCCTTCACGTCCAGCACCACCACCGCACCGGCGGCAGCTTTCATGGTGCCGGTATTGTATACGCGGTTGATCATATCAATGTTGTCCGCCAGTGCCTTGTCCACGGCACGCTGGAAGTTGCTGTCAATGGTCAGCTGCACGGTATGGCCCGGCTCCGGCACAGTGGTGAGCTTTGTATCCACGATCACGCCGTCCGAATTGCGGGTGATGGTCTCCACGCCGTCCTTGCCGCGCAGCTCGTCCTCATAAACGGATTCCAGACCAGAAATGCCCAGAACATCGTTCATGTTATAGCCTTTTTCCCGCAGCGGATAGGTCACCTGACCGTTGGAATCGGTCACCTTCCACTTTTCCGCCGTGATCTTGCCCACACGGCCCAGCACCGCCGGGACGATATCGCTCTGGTCGTAGCTGCGGGCGCTGGTTTCCACGATCTCCACACCTGGCAGCTGCAGGCTGTGCTCCTTGATGGTGGCCACCGCGAGGGTGCTCACGTTCTCCGCCATGACAAAATTGTTCACATTGGAGAACGCCTGCCGATCCATCTCGTAGTGGATGCCGGCCAGCACACGCTGCCATTCCGGCGAAAAATCCTGCAGATCGTTCTTTTCCACCAGCATTTCCATTACATCGTTGGCGGTGGCGTACTGCTGCAGACCAAGCGTTTCCTTCATGTCTGCCAGCTGCTTCTGGTCGCTGGTGGACGTGTCATCGTCCGTAAAGGCGTAATTGCCTGCTGCGTCCGCCTGACCGATCAGCAGCGTATCATTCCAGCTCTCGCCATTCGCACGCAGCAGCTCCACGATCTGCTGCAGCATGGTATCCAGATCCCGGTCGCCCATCAGCAGTTTGTTGAGGATCACATTGTAGCTGGTGGTTGTGGTGGCAATGCGCCGCCCGGCGCTGTCCACGATATCGCCGCGGGCCGCCGTGACCGTAAAGTTATAGTCGGTGGTATTGGTGGCCTTGGCCTTGAAGTCGTCGCCGTTGACCAGCTGCAGAAAGATCAGCCGCATCACGTACAGGCCCATGATAACACATGCCACTGCAATGAGCAGGATCATCCGGCGCACAACGTTTTTTCGTTCGTTTTGGTTCATCCGCGTTTCCTCCGGCGGTTCAGACTACGCCGTTGTCGATTTTGAATGCGCTGTAAATGTGCCGCACCAGACTGAACAGCATCAGCGACGGCACCAGCGTCATCATGGCCGAAGGCAGCACAAAGGTCAGCCAGCGGCTCAGCGCCCAGCTGTAGCCGGGCATGTAGTAGAAGAACAGCCAGTCCAGCGAGAGCACCACAAGGGCCGTGCCGGTGCTGATGAGCGCAAAGTTCCATGTGCTGCCCTGCAGATACACCTGCACCAGCACCGAAAGCGCAAAGCAGAGCAACAGCAGTTCCAGCGCCAGCATACCCACGGTGCGCCCGGCGGTGTAGTCCCACAAAAGGCCGCTCACGGCACCAAACAGCGCACCTGCAAACTCGCCTTCATACACGGCCACAGCCAGACACAGCGGCAGAATGAACAGCGGCTTTGCCTGCCCCAGCTGGAGCAGGCCGGGGGTCGTCTGCAGTGCCGCGCACACAAACAGTGCCACCGCGTAGCAGACCCATTTCAGGATCTGGCTGCGGCTGCGCATGCGGCGTGATTCCATACAAATGCGCCCCCTTAATAGTCGGTAATAACGAATACGTGCTTGACCGTGCGCGGGTCTGCACCCGGGCGCACCACTGCAATGGAAGATTTGCCGCTGACTTCCGGCTCCACCTTCTGCACGGTTCCCACCAGCAGATCCGGCGGGAACACTCCGCCAAGACCGGTGGTGATCACCTGATCGCCCATCTTCGTCTCAGTGGCGCGTTCCAGATTGGTCAGCACGCACAGGCCGTCACCGGCATAATCGGTGCTGCCATTGATAATGCCGTTTTCCCGCGTGCGGGATACCACGCCCGCAGCGCTGAAGCTGGGGTGCAGAATGGTCATCACCTTGCAGCTGGTGGTGTCGGCTTCCACCACCATGCCGATCAGATAGCCCTTATCGCTGATCACAGCATCGTTCACGGCTGCGCCGTTCACCGTGCCGCAGTCCAGCGTAAAGCCTCCGAACTCATCCAGCGGGTCGCGGCCGATCACAAAGGCAGAAATATAGCTTGCTTCGGTGTTGGAATCCTGAATGCGGGCCAGTGCCTTGTAGGCTTCGTTCTCCGCCTTGATGCGGTCGTAGTCCACGATCTGCTGGCGCAGCTCAGCATTCTCCGCTTCCAGCTGTTCGTTCTGTTCCATGACCTCATCGATGCTGGTGTATTTTTCCCACACCGATCCAATGCCGCCGCTCAGTGCCGATGTGACCTTCTGGAGCGGCATCAGCACCACGCCCAGCAGTTCCTGCGGGGCAGCAGTCAGCCGTCCGTTGGCACCGGCATAGGCCATAATGCCCACCAGAAACACCGCCACGGCTACCAGTATCTTAAATTTCCATGTGTCAAAAAAATCCTTCAAGGGAGTACCCTCCTGTTTCGGGTGGATGCCATGCCATAAGAAAAGCGCGGACAGCCCTGCCATCCGCGCAAGAGACATTGTTTGCAGCGGAAATCAGCGCAGACGCTGCGCAAAAGAGCCTTTTCCGCAAGTGTGGGCCTTGCCCGTGTTACATGTGGCCGCCGTCGGTGTCCAGCACGTCATGCAGGACATCCACATGATCCAGCACCGCACCGGCACCCTTGGCCACGCAGTCCAGCGGGTCTTCCGCAATGTGTACGTCGATGCCGGTCTCGCTTTGGATCAGCTGATCCAGACCGCGCAGCAGTGCGCCGCCGCCGGTCAGGGTGATGCCGCGGTCGATGATATCCGCACTCAGCTCCGGCGGGGTGCGCTCCAGCGTTTCCTTGATGGCGCTGGTGATCTTGACCAGACATTCCAGCAGAGCTTCGCGCACATCCTCCGAGTGGACGACGATGTTCTTGGGCAGGCCGTCCACGAGGTTACGGCCCTTGATCTCCATGGTCATTTCGGGGTCCAGCGCATAGGCGGAGCCGATCTCGATCTTGATCTGCTCTGCGGTGCGCTCACCGATCAGCAGGTTGTACTTGCGCTTGATGAAGGCGATGATGGCCTGATCGAACATATCGCCTGCCATGCGCACGCTGCGGGAGGCCACGATGCCGCCCAGAGAGATCACAGCGATCTCAGCCGTGCCGCCGCCGATATCCACGATCATGCTGCCGGTAGGCTCGCTGATGGGCAGGCCCGCACCGATGGCTGCTGCCATGGGTTCCTCAATGACGGACACCTGACGGGCACCGGCCTTCAGGGTAGCCTCGCGCACAGCGCGGCGCTCCACCTCGGTAACGCCGGACGGGATGCAGATGACCACGCGGGGGCGGGAGAACATGCTGTTGCCGCATGCCTTCTTGAGGAAATTTTCCAGCATGTTGGTGGTGATGTCAAAGTCAGCGATCACGCCATCCTTCAGCGGACGCACAGCCACGATGCTGCCGGGGGTACGGCCAATGACAGCCTTTGCCTCGGCACCCACACAGCGTACCTCGTCGGTCTTGGTATCCACAGCCACGACCGAAGGCTCCCGCATGATGATGCCCTTGCCCTTCATATATACCAGAGTATTTGCGGTACCCAGATCGATACCTACATCTTTAGAAAACAGGCCCATTGTAAAAATTCTCCTTATGCTTCCCATTTTATCTATAGCGCCAGAACATCCGGCAGCCCTTTTGTGCCGCCTTTGCGCAGAATAACACGGTTCTATTATAGCCGCAAGGCAATGATTTCTCAAGCGTTTGCGCAAGTTTTCTTCGTTTTTTCCAGTTTTATCACACAAAATGTGCCAGCAGCTGTACGGTGCGGCTCACCGGCAGACCCATGATGGTGTAGTAGTCGCCCTCAATACGGTCCAGCCAGAGGGCCGCCCGTCCCTGAATGGCATAGGCACCGGCTTTATCGTAGGGTTCGGCGGTGGAAGCGTAGAAGTCGATCTCCTCTTCACCCAGCGGGAAGAAGGTAACGCGGCAGCTGTCCACAAAGCTTTCAGTGCGCGCACCGTCCGAGATGCACACGCCGGTGTGCACCTCGTGGGTGGCACCGGAAAGGGCGCGCAGCATCCGCTTTGCGTCCTCTTCGCTGTGTGGCTTGCCGAACACCTCGCCGTTCACATCCACCACCGTATCACAGCCGATGACCACAGCGCCCGGGTGCTGGGCCGAAACAGCAAGGCACTTGCCCCGGGCCAGCTGTTCCACCAGATGGGCAGGCGTAGCGGCCTGCACCGCACTTTCGTCAAAGTCACTGACGCAGACGGTGAAATTGGTGGTATATAAGGAGAGCAGCTCCCGCCTGCGCGGGCTGCCGGAAGCTAAGATCAGGTTCATGATTCCATCTCACTTTCCGGTAGAGCCAAAGCCGCCCTCGCCGCGCTGGGTATCGCCCAGCTCTTCGGCAGGCACAAAGGCAGCGGTGTACACCGGTGCGATGCACAGCTGGGCCACACGCTCACCGGGCTGAATGGTGTAGGCTTCCCTGCCCAGATTGACCATGGGCACCTTCAGCTCGCCGCGGTAATCGCTGTCCACCACACCCACGCCGTTGGCCATGCACAGGCCGTGCTTGATGGAAAGGCCGCTGCGTGCGTACACCAGTGCCACGCTGTGGGGGCCGGGCAGCTCGATGGCAAGGCCGGTGGGCACCAGTGCCCGCTCCATGGGGGCAAGGGTGAGCGGCGCGTCCAGTACGGCGCACAGGTCGGCGGCAGCAGAGCCGGGGGTTGCGTAAGAGGGCACCTTGGCACGGGTGTCCAATACCTTATATTTTACTGTGATGGGTTCCATAGTATACCTCGTTTTGATTTTATAGCAACTCCTTCCGTCTCGCATACGCTCGACAGCTCCCTCAGGGAGGTGGCATTGCGTCAGCAATGACGGAAGGAGTTTCAGTTCGTACCTTTAAAATACAACCCACGGGTAAAATCACCTTCAAAGGGTGCATGGGTGCGGATCATCTCCAGAATTTTGGCCGCTTCCTCCCGGCTTTCCAGCGTGAAGTAAGCCACACCGTAGTCCACCGTCAAAGCGCCCGGCTTATCCCCCATATAAATAGGTACAGGGTTATAGATGGTGCGCACACCAAGGCCGCACCGCACTGGGAACTTCTTGGCCTTGCGGTCGGTCAGCACGCCGGTCTTGTCGCAGTGGGCGCAGTCGTGGACGTTCTGCAGCGGGCAGGCACGGGTGATCATCAGCGGCATATGGCCGTACACCAGCACGCCGGTGGGCACCGGCCTGCCGTTATGGGTGGGCGCAATGGTGCTGATGTCGCTGTCCTTCACCTCGGGCAGGATGAGCATGGAGCCAAGGCCGTTGTCCGCGTAGAACTGCGCGGCCAGCTGGTTCGTGATGTTCAGGCCAAAGCTGCCGCTCATGGGCAGGCCCCGGCACAGGCGCAGGT